>NZ_JADBUZ010000071.1:0-10969 GCF_020245305.1 Microcystis sp. M20BS1
AATTCTTGGGCTGCCCATTTCTCCATTTTTTTGCTTACCTCCACCTTAATTCCTTCTTTCAAAACTATACCTATCAATCGTTTCCCCTTTTTTTAAGTTTCTTCTCTTTTTGTTAAGAAAGATCTGACTAATGGATAGCTTGATAAGGGGGGTTTGATCCCCCCTTGATCCCCCCTTGATAAGGGGGGTTTGATCCCCCCTTGATCCCCCCTTGATAAGGGGGGTTTGATCCCCCCTTGATCCCCCCTTGATAAGGGGGGCATTTGATAATTTTTAACGCCTACCTACTTAGGAGAAGATTGGGGAGAACCTGTCGGAGTTGGTTGAGGTGTAAACTTTTGCTTCATCAATTCTGGTACACCTAAAGCCGTTAATAAAGTAGCAATCGCCGCGACACCAGCCCACACTAATGTCCAATTAATAACAATGGGTTGAGATATTTTAAATTGTTCTTTTTTGGGAATAGACAAACCTAAATCCTTAAACCATGCTTGCACTGACTGAGGACGTTTATCTGCGTCTAATTCCAATGCCCAAAGAATGGCTTTGTTGATATTAGGGCTGATTTTTGAATTGTAGGTTTTCGGCTCAATTAAAGGCGGATGATCAATTTTTCGAGTCATCGCATCTTTTCTAGTCATCGCATTCACTGGAATTTTACCCGTTAAAAGCTCGTATAACACGGCTCCTAAACTATAAATATCGGTAAAAGCTCCGCGTTTATTATTAAGAAAATAACACTCAATAGGCGCAAAACCTGAGGCTAATTCCTGGGTACGAATTTTGGTTAATTCCTCATCAAAATCTAAGGCTAAACCAAAATCAATTAAGACCGCTTCTGGTTTACCAGTCCGAATCATAATGTTACCTGGTCGAATATCTCGATGCAGAAAACGGCGACTATGTACCACCATTAAAGCCTGTCCAATCTGCTCAATGTAGCGTAAGGCTTCTTTTTCTGGTAAAATTTTTGTTGATCGCCGATCTAAGGTCGTCCCATCAATATATTCCATAACCATGCAGTTAGCTTTACCCTCTGAAAATAACTCTTTAACTCGCACGATATGAGGATGATCACAACCTTTTAATTTACTCGCTTCCTGCCAAAAAAGTTTCTGTAAACGCTCAGACTCCCACAATTTAAAACCCACATCCCTCGGCGTTTTGATCACCACTGAATCACCATTGCGATCGCTGGCTCGATAGGTAATGCCAAATCTTCCTTCACCCAATACTTCCTGAATCCTGTACTGGCCATCTTTAATTTTCTTGCCCAGATCCCAAACCATTAACTCCTAGCTCCTCTGCTCACAAACATTAATTAAACTTATTTTAATAGCGATGTCATTTTCCTAGAAGTATAACCCAATGTGGTGTTAACGACCGGCGACTGGCGACCCAATTAGATAAATTTGACCTAATCTTAGGTTTTATGGCTAGGATTATCTCTTGTCTTTTTTCTCCTCCTGTCTCCTCATCTAAGGGAAGATTTTTGATTTTTACAGGATTTCTATTAATCTTTCAGCAATTCTAAGCGATAACGATACAAAGCCACAGGACGATTCGGCGCTTGGAAATAATCCGGGGATTGGGGGGAAAGATAAATGGCTGTCACCTGATCGCCTAGAATTTTATCGGCAGATAATAACTGATAGGCGGTGGTGGTTTCCACCTCATTAAGATAAGTGTTGGTTTCTCCCCGGAAAATTTGTTGACTGATTTCTGTGGCAATAAATTGATTTCGGCTAGGAGTTTCGCTATTTCTGGCAATTACGGTGGAAATTAGTTGATGAGCGCCGCGTAAAAAGGTAATCTGACGATTGGGATTATTAGGGTCAGTTTTTACGGATAATACCGATTGATTACCTAAATAGGCGCGACTAATTGCTAAACCATTAAAGGATCGATCGGCCACAATTGATGGTTTACTGATAATAGTGGATAAAAAGGCAGCATTTATCGGTCTGGAAATAGCTTTCTCGATGAATCTCACCGGAAACTCGATCGATTTTTCTAGGTAACGACGATTACTTTCAAAACCGGGTGTGATAATCTGGGGAGAAAGAGGAGCGGTTAAATCGATTAGGGTACTGGTGACAGTCCAACTGCCCACCATCCAATCGGGATAAACTAAATCTCCACTGGCAAAACTAACCACTGGTTTAGTCATCCAGCGAGGATAATTAGTTAAGCGATCGCTTAAATTTCCCGCTATAGATAATTCTAAATGGTTACTACAGCCTAGAATTAATACTAACAAGAACAAAATTATCCTTTGCATGGGTAAAAACATTTTTTAAGTAATATTCTTTAATTATGAACGATTTTATCAACTCCCACGCCTTTAATCTCGATTCGGCAGTAATTCCCATCGCACCCACTGGTTTTAAATCCGGTTTTATTGGCATTATTGGTCGTCCTAATGTGGGCAAATCCACCCTGATGAATCAATTAGTGGGACAAAAAATCGCCATTACTTCCCCCATCGCTCAAACTACCCGCAACCGTTTACGCGGCATTGTCACCGACGAGCGCTCCCAGATGATTTTTGTCGATACCCCCGGCATTCACAAACCCCATCACGAATTAGGCAAAGTTTTAGTTAAAAATGCCGAAAACGCCATAAATTCTGTAGATTTAGTTTTATTTGTTGTCGATAGTAGTAATTTTTTGGGCAATGGCGATCGCTATATTGCCGATTTACTGACTAAAAACCAAACTCCCACGATTTTAGGGCTAAATAAAGCCGATCAGCAACCGGAAGCCCCGGAGCCTATCGACGATAGTTATCGCACCTTAGCGGCGGAAAATAACTGGCCTCTGCTCAAGTTTTCGGCACTGGAGGGGACGGGAATCGAAGAATTACAAAATCTGTTAATTGATTTCCTCGAAGTCGGTCCCTATTACTATCCCCCCGATTTAGTCACCGATCAACCGGAAAGGTTTATTATGGGCGAATTAATCCGCGAACAGATTTTACTGCAAACCCGTCAGGAAATTCCTCATTCTGTGGCGGTGGTGATTGAACGCGTCGAGGAAACTCCCGCTTTAACCAAGGTTTTTGCCGCCATCAATGTGGAACGAGCTTCCCAAAAAGGGATCGTCATCGGTAAAAATGGCAGTATGTTAAAAGCGATCGGCTCTTCCGCTCGATCGGCTATTCAAAAGTTAATCGCTGGGGAGGTATATTTAAAATTATTTGTGAAGGTAGAACCGAAATGGCGACAATCTCGCTCACTTTTAGCAGAATTTGGCTATCGCACCGAGGAGTGAATTGGGTTGTAGGGTGTGGGGTGTGGGGTGTAGGGTGTGGGGTGTGGGGTGTGGGGTGTGGGGTGTAGGGTGTAGGGAGAAGCTTTTTTCAGTGGTCAGTAATCACTGAACTGAAAACTCACATCTGATAACTGAAAACTCACATCTGATAACTGATAACTGATAACTGATAACTGATAACTGAAATGACCGATATTAAAACCCTAATTAAACAGGTACACCAAGAGGCAAAAAAAGAGGATTTTCCCATCGATACCCTGATTTACCAAGAGGCAAAAAAAGACCCCCTTGAACCAGTTTTGTATGCTGGTAATCTTGCTAGTCAGTTATGCTTTTTTGGCCGGGATTTAGGACGAGATGAAGTGTATGCAGGACAACCTTTGATCGGGGCTGCCGGTAGAATGGTAAGAGAGGGATTTTTTCAAGCTTGGCAGGGGAGAAAATCCCATGATCGTCAAGAGTTATTATCGGTGTGCGATCGAATTTTCCTAACTAATACAGTTCCCTACAAACCGCCTGGTAATAAAGCTTATTCTGGGGAAGTGAAAGATCGTTTTCGTCCATTTATAGAAAAACTGCTCGTTTTTTATTGGCAAGGTGATCATATCATTCCCCTTGGTACGGAAGCTTTTAAATGGTTTGAACCCTACGGTAAACCGAAAGAAGTAGATAAATTCTATCTTGATAAAGAACGCTTTACAAAAAAACTCCTAGTTACCCTTACCGCTACTGATGAAGATGGATTAAAACAGCAAAAGAAAGTGACTTTATTGCCTCTCCCCCATCCTTCTCCTCTCAATCAAAGATACTATGCTCTTTTTCCTGATTTGTTACAAAAAAGATTAACTGAATTTGCCTTTTAACCGATGAGAATTTACGGCAATCGTCCCATAAAAACCCTAGCAGGACAATTAACCCGTCCGACGACAGCAAGGGTGCGAGAAGCTTTATTTAATATCTGGCAACATAAATTATCTGGCTGTCGTTGGTTGGATCTTTGTGCGGGTAATGGTTCCATGGGTGCGGAAGCTTTATGTCGAGGTGCGAGTCTAGTAATCGGAATTGAACAATCAGGACGCGCTGGCGAAATTATCAAGGAAAATTGGCGCAATTTAGCAACTTCTCCCCAGCAATTCCAAGTAATTCGGGGGGATGTGCTGACAAAGTTAGCCACTTTAGCGGGGAAAAGTTTTGATTTAATTTATTTTGACCCTCCCTACGAAAGCGGGTTATATTTACCGGTACTAACTGCCATCTCTCAATCTAATTTATTAGATTCTCTGGGGGAAATTGCCGTGGAACATAATCCCAAATCTTGGCCAGCAATTAATCTAGAAGGTTTAACCATTTGTCGTCAAAAACGCTACGGCAATACTACCTTAACTTTTTATCAAAAAGCAGTTATCTCCTGACCACTGACTTGAAAGAGGGTGTAGGGTGTGGGGTGTGGGGTGTGGGGTGTGGGGTGATGGGGAAGTGGGGTGATGGGGAAGTGGGGTGTGGGGTGTGGGGTGTAGGGTGTGGGGAAAAGGAAGAATAAATAAAAATAATCTCCTGACTCCTGCCTCCTGACTCGGAGTCTCCTGCCGGAAATGGTCAATTTTATTTGGCAGCCTAGAAAAATTATTATTTCTCAACAAAATCACATAATTTGTCACTTTTCTTGACAATCATCCGGAGTAAAGCGAGAAACTTTCTGACAACCGCAGTTAATCGCCCCCTATTTAAGCTATTTAAAGAAAAATTAGGGTTTATTTCGATAAAATTAGCAGTAAATAGGCTATAGCTCCCTTAAAAACCTAAATCCCTTCTCCTAGTCCTTTTTTTGACCTAAAATTACCCCGAAGTTTCCTGACACGGCAGCCGAACTCTCTCCCCTTAACCCTTGCTGCTCCCCAGAATATCACCTATTTTTGGTATAAATTTATACCCGACTATTTTTGTCGGGTATATTTGACACCAAGATTTTGCCGGTGATAGGATGTGTGTAGATTCAGTTGACGGCAAGACAGGAAAATCATGACCCTAGCGACAAACATCAAAACCTCAAAATTCATCCCCACCTTTACCCGCTTGGTTTCTAAGGAAGGAGGGACTTCTTACCCCCTGAAAGCGCTGAATATCTGCGAAGAAACCTTTGCCCCCCTAGAAGTGGACTACGATTACGACCTCATCCGTCGCACCGTTACCAGAGAAAGCATTCAAGCAGGTCCCAATTCCATCTGGCGCTATCGTTCCTTTTTGCCGGTGGAAAGTGAAAATCCTATCGATGTGGGTACGGGTATGACTCCCCTAGTTAAATCCCACCGTTTAGCCCGGCGCTTGGGTCTAAAAAATCTCTACATTAAAAATGATGCCGTCAATATGCCCACTCTCAGCTTCAAAGATAGAGTGGTATCCGTCGCCCTTACCCGGGCCAAAGAATTAGGTTTTACTACCGTTTCCTGTGCTAGTACGGGAAATCTCGCCAATTCCACCGCCGCTATTGCTGCTCACGCCGGTTTAGACTGTTGTGTTTTCATTCCCTCCGACTTAGAAGCGGGTAAAATTCTTGGCACCCTAATCTATAATCCCACGGTAATGGCAGTTAAAGGCAACTACGATCAAGTTAACCGTCTCTGTTCAGAAGTGGGCAATACCTACGGTTGGGGTTTTGTCAACATCAATCTGCGTCCCTACTATTCCGAAGGTTCCAAAACTTTAGGCTTTGAAGTAGCTGAACAATTAGGCTGGAAACTCCCCGACCATATTGTCGCACCTTTAGCCAGTGGTTCCCTCTTTACCAAGATTTATAAAGGCTTCCAAGAATTCGTCAAAGTCGGTTTGGTGGCAGATAAAGCAGTGCGTTTTAGTGGCGCTCAAGCGGAGGGTTGTTCCCCCATTGCCCAAGCTTTCAAGGAAGGACGGGATTTTGTCGCCCCAGTTAAACCCAATACTATCGCCAAATCGATCGCTATTGGTAATCCCGCCGATGGTGTTTATGCCCTTGATATTGCCCGTAAAACCGGCGGTAATATTGAATCCGTCACCGATGCCGAAATTATCGAAGGTATTAAACTTTTGGCAGAAACGGAGGGCATTTTCACGGAAACCGCAGGCGGTACAACCATCGCCGTCTTGAAAAAATTAGTAGAAGCGGGTAAAATCGACCCTGAAGAAACCACAGTTGTTTATATCACTGGTAATGGTCTAAAAACCCAAGAAGCGGTACAGGGTTATATCGGTGAACCCCTGTTAATCGAACCGAAATTAGAAAGCTTTGAACGGGCCCTGGAACGTTCCCGCACCCTCGAACGCCTCGAATGGCAACAGGTTCTCGTCTAGAATTGATGTTCGGGGATGATGGGACGATTATCCCCTTGCCTCATCTCCACAAGCAATTTAAATTTGCGCGCAGCTTACTGTCCTTTCCACTTTTTCCTTGATATCTATGGCCGTAAAAGTTCTCATTCCTACTCCCCTGCAAAAATTTACAGAAAATAAGGCTACCATCGAGTGTAGTGCTAGTAGTGTCGGTGATTTAATCGAATCCTTAGAAGCAAGTTTCCCCGGTATTAAGGCCCGCTTATGCGATGAAGAGGGCGCACCCCGGCGCTTTTTAAATTTCTACGTCAACAGTGAAGATATTCGCTTCCTCGATGGGACAAAAACTCCCTTAAAAGATGGCGATGAAGTCAGTATCGTTCCTGCGGTGGCTGGAGGTTAACCTCCCCATAAGTTTGTTTTCCGTCAATTGTAATTAAACCCCTAGAAAGTGATGTTTTCTGGGGGCTTTTGTTCAGGTAAGTTTTAGTTAGGGTTTGCTGAATAAATTTGAAATGTAGGCAAAGTAAAGGTTTTGGGGCTTTTCTCGCTCCCACAGGTGCAAGATTTTGAGAGAATCGTCGTTCAAAACCTTGCGTCTTCATCGGTCCGCGTCCTGTAGGGGCGAAGCATTCGGACAATAACCTATCGGTGAAAAGGTAGATTTTCTATCCGAATGCTTCGCCCCTACTTATTCAGCAAACCCTAGTTAGGGTTGCCAGAAAAACCTAATCTTTGTGTCCTTTGTGCCTTTGTGGTTGTTCATATTATTATAAGCTGAGACACATTTGGTCAATTGCCATAGAAGTTCTCATCTAAGATTTGCTCTGGCAAGAAAGGACAAATTTGAGGATAATCATTTTCTGGGGGAATCCGAACACCAAATTGAGCAAGTTTCCCTTCCTTAATTGCCACTTGACGAGCATCTGGATAAGCTTCTCGAATAGCAGTTTCTAGATAGGATTTCAGGGAAGGAGTATCGCGTAAGTTTTTCTCAATTCGCTGGCGATGCTCAATAATAGAACAATACCAGCTATCCTTCATTGATGGCGGTGCGTCCTGCTGTACTTTTAATTTGAGCAAATGAGCTAAAAGAATCATCAAATTACTTTCTAAAGTTCTTTTTTCCGATTTTCCCAACTCGGTTAACTCCTCAATTAAGTTATCAGTATCCAGCGCAGCAAATTCCCGCTTCTGTAGGTGGCTAATTGTTGTTGCGAGCCACAATTGAAAATCTTGTTCGTAGAGAGTTTTCGACATAGCGATAAGTTGTTCCTTCGAGTCAATAACTGCACTGATAACTAAGCGGCTACAATTCTCAAGGCGTTACTAATTTCTAGCTTCCCTTGTAGTTTACCAAAAAATCACCTAAAATGGAAACTATCTGTATCCCTTGCTGACTGCATCTGGCTCCCTACACCATTTTCTACTATCTTTGAGCAAACCGGCGAAAGATAAGGAGTTAAAACTATGCCTTTAAGTTGGAATGAAATTAAAAATCGCGCCATCGCTTTTCAAAAAGAGTGGGAAGGAGAGACTTCAGAAAAAGCAGAATCTCAATCTTTTTGGAATGAGTTTTTTCATGTCTTTGGCATTTCACGGCGTAGGGTAGCCAGTTTTGAGCAACCGATAAAAAAAGCCGATAATAAGCAGGGTTTTATTGATTTACTCTGGAAAGGAACGATTTTAGTTGAGCATAAATCAAAGGGGAAAGATTTAGAAAAAGCCACACAACAAGCTAAGGATTATTTTCCCAATTTAAAGGAACATGAGTTACCGCGTTATATTTTAGTCTCGGATTTTCAACGGTTTAAATTATATGATTTAGATTCGGGCAATCAATGGGAATTTGAATTAAGTAATTTTGTTGATAACGTTCATTTATTTGATTTTATTGCTGGTTACGAAAAGCGAGTTTATAAAGACGAAGATCCCGTCAATATTCAAGCAGCCGAGTTAATGGGAAAACTTCATGATTGCCTCAAAGAAATTGGTTATATGGGGCATGATTTAGAAGTTTATCTAGTGCGTTTATTATTTTGTTTATTTGCCGATGACACGGGTATTTTTAATAAGGGGATTTTCTGGGAATATATCGATTTACATACCAAAGAAGATGGCAGTGATTTGGCGATGCACATCGCTTATATTTTTCAGGTTTTGAATACACCAGAAGACAAAAGATTAAAAAATCTCGATGAGAATTTAACTCAATTTCCCTACATAAATGGCAAGTTATTTGAGGAGTCTTTACCTTTAGCGGCTTTTGATAGCAAGATGCGAGTCATGTTATTAGAAGCTTGTGCTTTTGATTGGGGAAAAATTTCCCCTGCTATTTTTGGCTCTATGTTTCAAGCGGTAATGAATCCAAAAGAGCGACGCAATTTAGGGGCGCATTATACCTCCGAGAAAAATATTCAAAAGGTGATTAAACCGTTATTTTTAGATGATTTACACAGGGAATTTGAGAAGATTAAAGGCAATCGCAATAAATTACTAGAATTTCAGAAAAAGATTGCTAATTTATATTTTCTTGATCCTGCCTGTGGTTGCGGCAACTTTTTAATTATTACCTATCGGGAGTTACGAGATTTAGAGATTTTGGTATTACAGGAGTTAGATAAATTAGATAAAACGGGGCAGTTAGTAACAGATATTAGTACCATTATTCAGGTAGATGTCAATCAGTTTGCTGGTATTGAATACGATGAGTTTGCGGTGAGGGTGGCAGAAGTGGCAATGTGGTTAATTGATCATCAGATGAATATTAAAGTTAGTAATACTTTTGGTCAATATTTTGTGCGTTTGCCATTGAAAAAAGCGGCAAAGATTGTTCATGGAAATGCCTTGCGGATTGATTGGGAGGAAGTTATATCAAAAGAGAATCTCAATTTTATTTTAGGAAATCCTCCTTTTGTTGGTGCGATGATTATGAACGAACAGCAAAGGAATGATATGGCTTATGTTTTCGACGGTGAGAAAGGAATAGGCGTTTTAGATTATGTGTGTGCATGGTATATCAAGGCTGCTCAAATAATTCAGGGCAATAGAATCAGGGTTGCTTTTGTTTCCACAAATTCTATATCTCAAGGGGAGCAAGTTGCCTTACTTTGGAATATTCTTTTTCAAAAATATCATTTAAAAATTCATTTTGCCCATCGTACTTTTAAATGGAGTAATGAAGCAAAAGGAAACGCTGCAGTTCATTGTGTTATTATTGGCTTTGGAAGTTTTAATATAACAACTAAAATCCTATTTGATTATGAAGATATTCAAGGTGAATCATTAGTTGTTCAGTCGAATAATATTAATCCTTATTTGGTTGATGGAAGTGACATCATTATTAATAACCGAAGTTTTCCCTTATCTAATGTTCCATTAATGCGTTTTGGTAGTATGCCAAGAGATGGTGGTAATTTTATTTTTACAGAACCAGAAAAAGAGGAATTTTTAAAATTAGAGCCGAAGGCAGAAAAATGGATTAAACCTTATACAGGAGCGCAAGAATTTATTAATGGTTATAGTCGCTATTGTCTATGGTTAGTTGATATTTCTCCCAGGGAATTAAAGACATTACCAGAAGTCATCAAAAGAGTAGATAGGGTTAAAAATTTTAGATTAAAAAGTAAAGCTGCTGCTACTCGTAAATTTGCGGCGACACCTACTCTATTCTGTCAAATAGCACAACCTGATACTAATTATTTACTTGTTCCCCGTGTCTCATCTGAAAGAAGAAAATATATTCCGATAGGTTTTATGAATAAAAATGTGATTGGTAATGATCAAGTTTTATTAATTCCTAATGCCAATCTATATTTATTTGGTATTTTAACTTCAGAAATGCACATGGCATGGGTTAAATATGTGTGTGGCAGATTAAAAAGTGATTATCGTTACTCAAAAGATATTATTTATAATAACTACCCCTTTCCAGAAAATATCACCGACAAACAAAAACAAACCGTCGAAACTTGCGCTCAAGCTGTGCTGGATACTAGGGTAAAATATCCCGATAGTAGCCTTGCGGATTTATACGATCCTTTAACCATGCCTCCGGACTTGCTCAAAGCTCACCAAAAACTTGACAAAGCCGTTGATTTGTGTTATCGTCCCCAACCCTTTACCAGTGAATTAAACCGTATTGAATACCTCTTTGAACTCTACGAAAAATTAACCGCTCCCCTACTCCCTACTAGCAAACAAAAACCCGCAAAAAGAAAAAATCCTCAATAACGAAGACAGGAGACTCCGAGACTCCGAGACAGGAGATTATTTTTATTTATTCTCCCCATTTCCCCACACCCCACACCCCACACCCCACACCCCACACCCCACACCCCACACCCCACACCCCACACCCCACACCCCACACCCCACACCCCACACCCCACAC
>NZ_JADBUZ010000072.1:0-64527 GCF_020245305.1 Microcystis sp. M20BS1
CTAAATCCTTATCTGGCAAGGGATTTAATTGATTAGTTCGCTCTAGACGAAAATAATTGACAAAAATCGCTAAATGCCTTTCTACATAGGGGTTCCATCCCTTATAACCCCCGTCCATTGCATAACACAAACCGAAGAGCCAGAATTTAAAGCAAGATATCCCGCAGTTCCTTGGCGAGATGCCAGCGATCTAAGAAACTTAACTATTCATGAATATTTTCGTATTAATCTAGAGATTATTTGGGATATTGTTGAAAATGATATTCCTCCTCTAAAAGGACAAATCGAAGCTATTTTACAGGAATTTATTTGACTAAACCCAACCCAATTACTTAAATTTCGGGTTTCACTATCGTTCAACCCCACCTACTTTATTCTTCGATTTACTTGATGGCTACCGGCAAAAGATAGCCACCAGCAATTATATTAATTTATCAAAGTTTTAACTTTTCCTATTCCCCTTGAGTCGCTTGTCTAACCTGTTCGATCTCTAATTCTAAAGCTTGTGCTATCTGTTCAAAGTTTAATCCTAAGGCCAATAAGCGAGGAATAGAGGCTAATTTTGCCGCTAATTCGCCTTCTTGTCGGCCTTCCTCTCTACCTTCCTCTCTACCTTCCTCTCTACCTTCCTCTCTACCTTCCTCTAAAGCTTCCTGATACACTTTAGTTTGTTTTAAATCACTTAAACTAAACATCGCTTCTATCTCCTTTCTACTGACTTGGGGTAACTTATAAACCAAGATTGTCTCTATCAATTCTAAAAGTTCTTGCTGTTGTTTGAACTTAGGGAATTCTTGTCTAATCCGTGGAATTAATTGTTTTCCTTGCTCGATCGCTCTGGCGGTTGGTGCTATAATTAATTGTAACATCGATATTCCCAGGGATTCCCCTTCTCTTAATTCCTCGAGATAAAAACGTAAAATCCTGCCTGAGTTGATTAACTCCCCATAACGAGCCGTCTCTACGCTTTCCACTGAACGCCGAGGATAAATAACTACTCCCTGCCAGTTGTTGCTTAAGTCCGTTTGGTGGAGATAGAGGAATATCTCACTGAGGTTATAATGTTAAATATTTAGACTATTGAGAGGTTTTTGATGGCTTCCATTACTGTTAATATCTCAGATGAGCAGTTTCGACGATTACAACAGTTAGCTCAGAACAGCCAAGTTTCCCCTGAAGACTTACTCAGTGCCAGCATAGAAGATTGGTTGGTGGGTCCTAAAAACGAATTTACTCAAGCATCAAGCTATGTACTCAAGAAAAACGCTGAACTTTATCGTCGTTTAGCATGATACGCTATCTAACATTAGTGGAAGTCCTCGATTTACATGATCAAATTATTCAACAGTCCCAAGGAGCTATGGGTATTCGTGACCTAGGTTCTCTAGAGTCTGCTATTGCTCAACCACGCATGACATTTGGTGGGCAGGATCTTTATCCGACAATTGTTGATAAAGCTTCAGCTTTGGGGTTTTCAATTGTGATGAATCACCCATTTCTTGATGGCAACAAGCGCACTGGTCATGGGGCAATGGAAACATTTCTGGTGTTGAATGGACTAGAGATTAATGCTTTTGTAGATGAGCAAGAACGAGTCATTTTAGCTTTAGCCTCTGGTGAATTAGAACGTGATGCCTTTACCAACTGGTTACGGCAAAACGTTGGAGCAAGCTAACACCGTGTTGGATTCGACCTTACCAAAGTGATTTATAAAAGCCAAAGTTTGGCTGTAGCAGCTCATCTCAATCGTTAGAGTGGGATGATGAGGTAAACGCTTTTTTGGCAAATTGTCCCCAATTAAGAGAAGGCTTGAGGGATTTTCGGTGTTGCTGATTTTTACTTGATGGCTACCGGCAAAAGATAGCCACCGGCAATTGTATCAATTTGTAAAAGATGGTTGACGTTTGTGCCAATCGGTGGCCTGTTCGTAGGCGTGGGCGACGTGAAATAATTGATCTTCGCGCAGCACATTACCCACTAATTGTAAACCAATTGGCAAACCTTGCCCATCAAAACCGCAGGGAAGACTTAACCCGGGTAAACCGGCTAAATTGACGGGAATAGTCATTAAATCCGATAAATACATACTCAGAGGGTCCGCCGTTTTTTCCCCGGCTTTAAAAGCTGTGGTCGGTGAAGTGGGAGAAACTAACACATCTACCGATTGAAAAGCTCGATCGAAATCCTCTTTGATCAAAGTCCTCACCTTTTGTGCTTTCAGGTAATAAGCATCATAATAACCCGCCGAGAGGGTATAGGTTCCCAACATAATCCGGCGCTTGACTTCCGCACCAAAACCCTTGGCGCGAGTCTTGGTGTACATATCAATCAAACTATCGGCATCTTCCCGAATACCGTATTTAACCCCATCGTAACGGGCTAAATTCGCCGATGCCTCCGAGGGGGCGATAATGTAGTAGGTGGGCAATCCGTAACGGAAACGGGGACAGGAAATCTCTTTAATTGTGGCACCGAGGGCCTTTAACTGCGCTAAAGCTTGATTAACTGCCTCAGCAACCACCTGATCCAAACCTTCCCCGAAAGTTTCCTTAATTACGCCAATTTTTAACCCTTTTAAACTGGTTTTCAGGAATTGGCTATAGTCGGGAATCGGCACATTGAGACTGGTGGAATCTTGGGGATCGTAACCTGCGATCGCTTGTAATAAAATCGCCGCATCTTCTACGGTACGACCAAAGGGGCCGATCTGATCAAGAGAAGAAGCGTAAGCCACCAAACCAAAGCGAGAAACTAAGCCATAGGTCGGTTTTAGCCCAACAACGCCACAAAATGAAGCCGGTTGACGAATTGAGCCACCGGTATCCGATCCTAGGGCCACCACGCATTCTTGAGCGGCCACAGCCGCAGCCGAACCCCCGGAAGATCCCCCCGGCACCCGGGATAAGTCCCAAGGATTAGCAGTAACGTGATAACCGGAGTTTTCGGTGGAACTACCCATGGCAAACTCGTCTAAATTGGTTTTACCGACGATAACTGCCCCTAAATCCCGTAATTTTTGGGTAACGGTGGACTCGTAGGGGGGGACAAAATTCTCTAAAATCCGAGAAGCGCAGGTGGTGGGGATACCCTTGGTGCAGAGATTATCTTTTAATGCGATGGGAATACCTGCTAACAGATGCAGAGATTCACCTCTGGCGATTTTCTCGTCCACTTTTTGGGCTTGTGCGAGGGCTAAATCCGGGGTTAAATGGAGAAAGCTTTTTACTTGTGGTTCGATCGCTTGAATACGAGCGAGAAATTCTGTGGCGATTTCGACGGCTGTTTTTTCTTTATTAACGAGTTGTTGATGCAGTTGACGAATCGAAGTCATGTTCAGTTACCGGTTACAACCACCGTCAGGAGCAAGCAACAACCCCGGACAGCAAAGACTATTTTAGCGTCAGTTTGGCTGTCGGTCAGCTAATCCCCTAAAATTAAAGGAAAGCCTGGGAGGAAAACTAGAG
Organism: Microcystis sp. M20BS1; assembly: GCF_020245305.1. Taxonomy (NCBI): domain Bacteria; kingdom Bacillati; phylum Cyanobacteriota; class Cyanophyceae; order Chroococcales; family Microcystaceae; genus Microcystis; species Microcystis sp. M20BS1. The sequence continues at coordinate 3,465 of NZ_JADBUZ010000072.1, forward strand.
TTATGACTTTTAATATCCGACAATTAGATAATTTGGACTACGATGAAGCCGAACCCTTACTAGAAGATTATATTACTGGAGCGATCGAAGAATATATCAATTCGCCCGAGGGAGAAGCCTATTATCAAGAAAAACAAGAAGGTTGTGGTTGGATTGCTACCTTTGTCGAGTTGGGCTATCTCTATGAAGGTTATACCCTTGCTACCATGACTAAAGCATATGTGCAGATCTTAATGGAGAAGATTTTACCACGCAAAATTACTATCCTCGATCCGACGGAAACCGAAGATGCTATCCCTGAATTAATTAGTTTTTGGCAATTTTTGGGACGAGAATATAAATTAACTCAGGCTAAGGCTATTATTAAATATTTAGAGCAATTAGGCGATCGCTTTGGTCAACTGATGAACGATCCCAACAGTGCCGGTTTTATGAAAAATCTCCTGTTACAAGCGCATCAGCAGGGTTTTGATATCACCAGTCAGGAGGGTTTAACAGCTTTTCAAGAAAAATATAATGCTGAACAAAGTGCTAAACAGCAAGCGGCAGCAACATTGAAAAAAACGCCCCCAGCTGTTCCTAAATCGGAAAATGTTCCCAAGGCAATGCAGGCCAAATATCAAGAAATTACCGCTATTACCGATAAATTTGCCGCTAAATATCTTAATGAAGAATACGCCCAACTTATTCGCCAATTAACCGCAACTTTAGCTCGTAAGCGTCCCTCTCCCCTAGAAAAAGGTAAGGCTAATTCCTGGGCTGCCGGCATTACTCACGCCCTAGGAATGGTCAATTTTCTCTTCGATCCTACTCAAAATCCCCACATTTCGGCCACAGAACTTTATAAAGCTTTTGGGGTTGCTCAAAGTACAGGACAAGCTAAATCAAAACAAGTGAGAGATTTACTGAAGATGTCCTATCTTGACTCAGAATGGGCTTTACCAAGCAATTTAGAGAACCATCCTAGCACTACTGTCCGGCAGTTAATCAGTACCATGCTCGGTGATAGTTAGGGTTTGCGATAAAAAGTCTGTTGGTGGAGTCAGGAGGCACTCTTGCAGCAGTAGATTTCTGAATGACCCAATCTCGATCGAGCTTGCAGACTAGACTCTAGTTACCTCTCCAGTTAAACTATAGTAGTCAATAGTTATAAAGTTTTAAACGATCACCTATTGTCAGCCTTTTTAACTGGTCACTTTATTACCTACCTATGTTAGACAGTTTCTCCCCCCAAACCTCTAGCGTCGTCCTCGCTTCGGTGGCGGACTATTTCAAAGTCCTGTCGGAAGTCAGTCGCCTACAGATTCTCAGTTGCTTGCAATTAGGCGCGATGAATGGTAAAGAAATCGCTGAAGCTACCGGACTAGGTCAAGCCAATCTCTCCAAACACCTGAAAGCTTTAACCCAAGCGGGAATTATCTCGCGGCAACCCCAAGGAGTCAGCGTTTACTATCAAATTACCGACCCCGTGATCTATGATCTCTGTCAGGTGGTTTGCGATCGCATTAGTCAGCAAATGCGTCAACGGGCCCGAGAATTCGAGAGTCTGCCGGCTTTCCATCTCCCTAAATAAAAATCGCTAAACCCTTGACATTTTGCCTCAATTATGATAAGGAAAAATTTCCATGCTCGTAGAAAAACTTTGTCAACGCTATCGGGAGGGAGAAAGAGATTTTCAGGGGATTAATTTGCGGGAAGGCGACTTAACTAATATTTCCCTCCCAGAAGTCGATTTTTGCCGTGCAGATCTGCGACAGGCCCGGTTAGGAAAAATACGCCTCGCGCGATCGCTGCTGAGGGAAGCGGATTTAAGTGAGGCGATTCTCTGGGGAGCAGATTTAAGTCAAGTGGACTTTTATCGAGCTTGTTTACGCGATGCGGACCTAAGCGGAGCTAATCTCATCGAAGCCAATTTAGAAGCCACTTATTTAACCAAAGCCGTCTTAAACGGTGTTAATCTCAACAGTGCTAATCTCCAGCAGGCCCTATTAATCGATACGGATTTTCGCTCCACTTCCGACCAACGCACGGACTTGGGCAAAACTAACTTTTGCGGAGCCGATCTCAACTATGCTAATCTGAGCGGATCCCTGTTATATCGAGCCAATTTCGCTGATTGCCGACTTTGCCGGGTTAATTTTCGTGCTAGTCCCGAAAGAGACGGATTTATCACCGATCTCACCGGGGCCAGTTTCCGGGGTGCGGATCTCAGTTATGCGGATTTGCGCGGGGCAATTTTAGAAGATGTGGACTTAACTGGTGCTGATTTAACCGGGACTTTGTTTTAATCTGGGAAGCTTTTTCAGTAAACAGTAATCAGTAAAAAGATGTCATTTCACTTAAAACTCAAATCTGATCACTGATAACTGCTCACTGATAACTGATAATTGAAAGTCGATTTATTTAAAACCGACGGATGCTTGCCAAACAAAGGCCAGCAAGAGGAAAAATAGGGGAATCAGGGGCAACACATCGACTAGGGGGTCGAAAATTTGGTATGCTTCCGGCAATTTGGCGAACAAAAGTGCAGTTTCCATCTCTCTATCTACCTTGACAAGAAAATTTTCAAACGTTTCCTGAAATTTTATCACGTTGGGGTAACATCTACGGCATCCTCAAGCCAAGGGGCAAAATCTTGGGCAAAAGTCCCCCCTAAGATAGATTGACGAATTTCACGGGTAAATCTGATTAATTCGGCGATATTGTGCAGAGATAAGAGAATATAACCCAACATTTCCCCCGATTTAATTAAATGATTCAGATAGGCACGGCTAAAGTGTTGACAGGTGTAACAGGGACAAGTCTCGTCTAAAGGGGCGAAATCCTCCTTAAAACGGGCATTTTTGAGGTTCCAACGCTCTCCCCGCACCAAAGCTGTGCCATGGCGACCAAAACGGGTGGGAATAACGCAATCAAACAGATCTATGCCACTAGCGATCGCCTTGGCCATTTCTCGATAGGTTCCCACTCCCATCAGGTAACGGGGTTTATTTTCGGGGAGTAAAGGGGCAGTTATCTGGACAATGCGATGAATTAGGCTCGTTTCTTCCCCCACACTCACGCCACCGATAGCATAACCGGGTAAATCGAGTTTTACTAAAGATTCCGCCGCCGCTGCCCGTAAATCCTCATAGATTCCCCCTTGTACTATGGCGAATAAAGCCTGTTCTTGAGGTCGTTGATGGGCCGTCAGACAGCGCTCTAACCAGCGATAGGTGCGTTCTATAGATGCTTTCATGGTCTCATGACTGACTCCCGTGGGGGGACATTCATCGAAGGCCATAATCACATCAGCACCGAGGGCATTTTGAATCTGAATCGATTTTTCCGGCGTGATTTCGATTATTCTACCGTCCCGGGGCGATCGAAAGGTGACTCCCGACTCTTTAATTTGCCGGAGTTGACTGAGGCTAAATACCTGAAATCCACCCGAATCTGTTAATATTGGCTGATTCCATGCCATAAAGTCGTGTAAACCTCCCGCTTTCTCGATGATACTTTCTCCGGGCTGCAGATGCAGGTGATAGGTATTAGCGAGAATCATTTGCGCTCCCGTGCTGGCGATTTGAGCGGGGGTCAAACCTTTCACCGTGGCCAAAGTTCCCACAGGCATAAAACGGGGTGTTTCTACCGGTCCGTGGGGAGTATGCCAAACCCCAACCCGCGCACCAGTTTGGGGACACTGGGCGATTAATTCAAAGGAAAATCCCACTGTTTCAGTTATCAGTTATCAGTTATCAGTATTTTTGCTCGCTGCCTAAAAGGGGCAATCGTTGTCGTCTTCGTCTTCAAACTGCACATCCCACTTAGCAGAAAGAACCTGAGTAACCATAGCTTCAAGGGTATCGGCATTGAGACGGGCTTTCATATCGGGATCTTGCAGTGGATTACTCAGGGGAATTAGCCGTAATTGCCGATTGTCTTGAACCAGATCAAAATAGGTTTCACCGTCGGGAGAGCGGGTTAGACGCAGATAATCGAAGCTATAGGTATTCAGATAAAGACTGTAGTTAGCAACTAGGGTGCTTTGCTGATAATCGGCGAAAACTTCCACTATCCATCCCTCTCCTTCACTCTGAATCACCCCTTCGAGACTATGGATGTAGCGAACTCGTCCGATATCATCGAGGAGACGACGCATATCTTCTTTAGCGATGACCACGCCAGAGTCAATAATACAGGGGGCGGGCAGGGGCTGTGAGGGCGGATGATAGTTCATAGGGATTGCCAGTAAAAAAATTTTCGTTAATAACCCACCGGAGGGGTTTCCACCGATTCCTGTTGCAATTTTTTTCGGGTTACGTCTCGATCTTAACCCAATCCGCTAGAACTTTTCACTGTTACTTAAGATTAAGACCGAAGAGGGATGATTAATTTCTGCTTACTAAATATTTACCTAAAATGTCGGCTTGAAGGAACCCTCGGTTTTACCCTATCCCTTATGGATAACTTTCTTAACAATTTTGTCAGTAAGCACTCCAACCCTTATCCTGACTTGATTTCAGTTTTTTCTTTGTCAGTAAGGGTGTCAACAAGGAATATTACAGATTGTTAACCGAATCTTGAAAGCGCTGTGGTACAAAGGGTTGAAATGTTAAGAAAGATGTGACTAATGGACAGGGTTTTACCGAGGGATGAAAGGCCAACCAGTATAGAACAGCACTTCGACACATTTCGACTGCCAGCTAATGCTAAAACTCGATATTAGAGATATAACCCCACAATTAGAGCCTACTAAAAAATGTGTAGGTTTAGACGTGGGACTAAAAGATCTTGATGCTGACAGCAACGGGAATACAGTAGAGCCTCCTAAGTATTATCGAAAATCAGAAAAACGCCTTAATAAACTGAATAGAAGAAAGTCGAAAAAGTTTAACAGAAGACAAAAGCAGTCAATAACTACAAAAAAGCTAGACAAAAGTACGCCAAGGGACATTTTAAAGTAAGTAGGCAGCGAGAAGAGTTTGCTAAAAAATTGGCACTCCGTTTAATTCAGTCAAACAACTTGATAGCTCAGGTCGATTTAAAAGTCAAAAACCTTGTGCGTAATCAAAAACTAGCCAAGAGTATTAATGACGCAGGTTGGTCGCCATTAAGAAAATGGCTTGAGTATTTTGGTATTAAATATCGCCGATTAACTATTGCAGTTAATCTAGCCTATACAAGTCAAGAATGCCTTAACTGTGGTCGCTTAGTCAAAAAGTCTCTATCAGTCAGAACTCATGTTTGTTTGTGTGGGTATATGGAAGATAGGGACAAGATGGCGCCATTAAATATACTCAAAAAAGCTACGATAGGGCATATTGGAAACTGGCACCTCGACTTGCGCTCGGTTTGGGGAGATTTAAGCTCTATCTTGGTTGGTAGTAATACGGCTCGAGTGAGCCTCACCGAACTCCTACCAAGACAGCTTAAGTCAATCAACCAAGAATCCCTCGCATGATTGCGATGGGAGTGTCAACTCACTGGTCCAGGAAAGCTCAACTTTTCTCCTTGTATATAATGCTACTGACCGATGATCTACTTCTAGACTACCAACGTTGTCAACGCCGTGGGTTTTTAAATCTCTACGGCAATAGCCAAGAAAAAGACCCTGAGCGAGATTTTTTGCTTAAATTGCGTCAGGAGAGTCAAAGTCACGTTAAAAAAGTCCTGCAAGACTCCTATCCGGATTATTGTTCCTTGACTACTCCCAGCACGGATATTTTGGCCGCCGCTAGGGAAACGGAAGCTTTGATGGGTCAGGGGGTACCCTGTATTTATCACGGAGTCCTTTTACAATCCGGCTATCCCGTCTCTTTAACCGGTTCCCCCCATTTATTAATTAAACAGACAGGAGAGTCGAAATTTGGCGATTGGATTTATTATCCCCTCAATATTCAACTCGGTCGCCGTCCTAAGCCTGAATATAAGATGCTGGCTACTTTTTACGCCTATTTATTAGCCAGTATGCAGGGAGTTTTTCCCAATTACGCCGAAATTGTCCTACGTCGTCATAATCGCTATCGGGTGGAATTGAATCTCTGGTTAACTAAACTAGAGGAAATAATCAAAAAGTTCGGCGAAATGGTGATTAATCGGCAAGAACCAGAAGTTTTCATCTCGCGTCAGCGTTGCAGTTTATGTCATTGGTATAGTCACTGTTATGGTATCGCCCAAGCGAGTCAACATCTTTCTTTAGTCCCGGGGGTAACTCCCAGTCGTTACCAATTTTTACAGTCTTTGGGGGTTTCCACCATGGAATCCCTGGCACTTACCTGTCCTACTCGTACGCGGGAGGGGATGGGGTTAGAGGTGGCTAATCAGTTACAATTACAGGCCCAAGCAATTATTGAAAATCGGGCCTTTCGCAAAAGCAACGGCAAAACTGCCTATTTGTCCCCCCTACCGAGGGCCGAGATTGAATTTTATTTTGATATCGAAGCGGAACCAGAACAGAATTTAGATTATCTTTTGGGGGTTTTACGCGTTGATTATCGGGTTAATACCCAGCAATTTTATCCCTTTTTGGCAGAAAAGCCAGAAGATGAAGGCAGGATTTGGCAGGAGTTTTTAACCTTAGTCATGCAGGATTATCAAGCACCAATTTTTCACTTTTCTGAGTACGAAGTGGAAACAATTAAACGATTAGGTTATCTTTATAAAACCCCTTCTTCTTTGATTAATCAGTTAGTTTCTCGCTGTTTTGATCTGCACTATCATGTAGTTAACTCGGTAACTTTTCCCGTGGAAAGTTATTCTTTAAAATCCCTGGCTAACTGGATTGGCTTTCAATGGCGCGATCGAGGAGTAAGCGGGGATCAATGCGTTTGGTGGTATGACCAGTGGTTAAAAACAGGAGATCGGACTTTATTGGCGGCTATTTTACGTTACAATGAGGATGATTGTCGCGCCACCTTTAGGCTAAAAGACTGGCTTGTAAACTTTTTAATTTGATTCTAAAGATTTATGACAAATAGGGAAGAATGTAACCGCTGCTACCCGTAGCCGTCAAGGGAAAATGATAGGCTATGGATGTGAAAACAGTCCCCTCACCCAATGGTGATCCCCATGTTCTCCCCACTTTTTCCGCTTCTACTCCTACTGCTTTCCTTCCTTAGTCTTCTCTGGTATCAAAAGACCGATAATGATATTTTTAAAGCTCTTGCCGTTAGTAGTTTGATTTTTGCAATTATTTGGGGCTTAGTTCTCGTTCATTGGTCAATTCACCTGCTGGGACTGCTGTTATTGTTAAAATTCAGAACCCCCGCTTTCAGTTTGGTGCGCGTGCCTAGATGGTGATGGTTTGACCCTAATCTTCTAACTGTTGGCTAGGTACTTCGATCGCCTGTACATCGATCGTACCGGGAGGGGTGAGAATAATAAACTTACCCCCTGCCACTTTTAATGGTTCACCACAGTTAGGACATTGGCATTCCGTGCGATTAAAACCCGTAAATTCGTAGCTACAGACAGGACAGCTATCTTCAACTAAATTGCGTCGTAACCACCAGCGAAAAATCCCCCAAGCAATGACGGGGGAAATTATTAGGAATGCCACGAGAATTAAAAAACTATTGACTAACCAACCTAGTCCGATCGAGCCTAACAACAATCCGACTAAAATCAAAGATAAGAAACAACCCAAACCAGAATCATTGACAGAATAGCTGCGGAAAAAGTTGTTATTCACGGCTCAACCCTCGATTCATCAAAGCTGCAATTATCTTTAACCTAACACACTCCCAACACATTGCCACGGTTAAATTTTCTTTTTGACTCACCGGTTCCTCACTCTATTCTGCCTTGGCTTTAGTTTTGAGCGAGATTATCCGGAATAAACTACCTCAACCCGCTATGCTGAGGAGTGGGTCGTCTGCTGGCTTCAACTTGTTATAATAGTTACTGCCTACCCACCATATCTCTAAAAACCATGAGTGATCCTCGTTTATCTCTAGTGGCAGCTGCCCGAAGATTTTATCAACTGGGTTGGATGCTTGGCACGGCAGGTAATTTGTCCGCTAAAGTTGATGATCATAGTTTTTGGATTACTGCCAGTGGCAAAAGTAAAGGTAAACTCACAGAAGAGGATTTTGTGCGCGTGGATCTGACGGGAAAAGTCAGGGAATTAGCTCATCTGGATAATCGTCCTTCGGCAGAAACTAGCATTCATCAGGTGATTTATTGTCTCTTTCCCGAAGCACAAGCTTGTTATCATGTTCACTCGGTGGAAGCGAATTTAGTTTCCCGTTTTGCTCGTGAGGACAAGTTATCTTTACCTCCCTTAGAAATGTTGAAAGGTTTAGGTATTTGGGTAGAAAATCCTCAAGTATTTATGCCGGTTTTTGCTAACTATCTCGATGTGCCGAAAATTGCCGCAGAAATAGAAAGTAGATTATCAACTTTCCCCCCAGAAATTCCCGCTTTACTGATTTCCTACCATGGCGTGACGGTGTGGGGTGAGTCTCTAGAAACTACCGAGAATTATTTAGAGATAGTCGAGTATATTTTTCGCTATTTAGTGGCAGCCTATCAAGTGAAACCTTGCTAAACCTTCATTTAGACAAGGCAATCAGAAAAAAAATTGCCGATATTTGCCAAGGCGCCACCCAGATTCGAACTGGGGGTAAAGGTTTTGCAGACCTCTGCCTTACCACTTGGCGATGGCGCCGATCAATCATTATTCATATTAGCATAACAGATGACAGTTTGCCAAGAGTGGAATACAAGGGTCAAGCGATCGATCTATAATTTATGGAGCGGTTCTCTAATCTAGTGGGGTATTTTAGGCTTTAAAAAGCGATTATGATGAGAAATCCAGGATATTTACTAACTTTTATCGGTTTATTGGCTTTATCCTTGCCAGTAAAGGCTAATAATGCCGTTTACCTTAGCCAAAGTTCTAATACTGCCGCTACTTTCGACAGTTATCGTCAAGAATGTTTACAAAGAGCGCGTGGGGAGGGATTAGCTGCTGATGTGGCAAAAGATCTATGCGACTGCACGATTAAAAAATTCCAGGCTCGTTACAATCTACAGCAATTCCGCGCCCTCGTGCAGAAGTCGAAAACCGATAAGGCTGCCGCTAGGACTTTATCCAGTGTGGGAGAAGCTTGTTTTGATGAGATTTTGTATGAATAGCAGTTATCAGTGATCATTTATCAGTAAACAGTTATCAGTTATTAGCTTTTTCTCTCCCTTCTTCCCGCTCCCTTCTCCCTTCTCCCCAATTCATAATTCATAATTCATAATTCCCCTTTCCCCTCTCCTAGGGTGTTGAAAACGCTTACAGACCTTTTTAACCGCAAACACGCACCCTACAAGCTGTATTAAGATTAAACTAATACAAGTATATCAGAGGCGGTAAGAGTGGGTTTAGAACTAAGAGTTGCAATTTGAATAGCTGCTAGTGTACCTGTCCCGTCCCCATCAAAGAATAATCCTCCAGTGATTGTATTATAAATAAAGCGATTGCTGGCATTTAATGCAGTTGTTCCTAACACAAATTGAGCAGATGTAAGGGGAACTCCTGCGGCTAAACCACCGCCAAAACCCGCAGCAGAGACAGTAATTTTATCCCCCTGACTGGAGAGAAAATCAGTAATTGTGTCAATCCCTTCATTGCGGTTGTTGAAGGTGAATTTATCGCCACCCGCACCCCCTGTTATGGTATCGTTACCAGTACCACCAATCAAGGTATCATTCCCATCACTACCATTAAGGATATTGTTACCACTATTACCGGTGATAATGTTATTTAAGGTGTTACCAGTTCCATTAATATTTGTAGTACCAGTGAGGGTGAGGTTTTCTAGGTTATTACCGAGGGTATAAGTAACCGATGATTGAACAGTATCTGTACCTTGGTTGGCATTTTCCGTAATCGTATCGGTAGTAGTATCAACTTGATAAGTATCATTCCCTAAACCACCTACCAAAGTATCAATTCCTGTTGCACCATTAAGGATATTGTTACCACTATTACCGGTGATAATATTATTTAAGGTGTTACCAGTTCCGTTAATATTTGTAGTACCAGTTAACGTGAGGTTTTCTAAGTTATTTCCCAGGGTATAAGTAACCGATGATTGAACAGTATCTGTACCTTGGTTGGCATTTTCTGTAATGGTATCGGTAGTAGTATCAACTTGATAGGTGTCATTTCCTAAACCACCGATGAGGGTATCAATTCCTGTGCCTCCATTAAGGGTATCATTTCCCGCACTTCCTGTAAGGGTATTTTTACCACTATTACCCGTCAGGATATTGTTAGCAGCGTTACCTGTCCCGTTAATATTTGTAGTCCCAGTTAGGGTCAAATTTTCCACATTAGCAGGTAGGGTAGTGGTGACATTAGCGTTTAAGGTGTCGCTGATGGTGACAATTCCCTTGTTATTGGTAAGAGTTGCATTGACGGGATTACTGAGGTTAATGGCAAAAGTTTCGTTTGCTTCATTAAGGTTATCATTGAGGATGGGGATGCTAATAGTAGCAGTAGAAGTATTAGCAGCAATGGTGAGAGTTCCAGTTTTGCTAGTGTAATCTACATTAGCGGTAGCGTTAATGGGTGCAGTAGTATAATTGACGCTAATTGGTTGTGGATTGGGGTTGTTGACAGTGACGGTGAGGATGGCATTATTATCTTTACCCTCGACAACGGTGATATTATTGATGGAGAGTTTGGAGAAATCATCATTGGTGATTGTCCCAGTAACTGGAGTGGTTGTACCTACTTTATAACCTGTCCCCGCAGCGAGGGTTAAAATAACAGTTTCGTTACTTTCTACTATTGTGTCAGGAGTGGGGTCAATTGTTACGGTAGCAGTGGTTGAATTAGCAGCAAAGGTGACTGTATTGTTAGTCCCTGTACGAGTGTAGTCGGTATTAAGAGTCGCTGTCCCTCCCAGGGTGTAATTGACGGTTAAGGGATTAGTGGTTACTCCGTTACGGGTGAAGGTATAAATCAGATTTGTTGTCCCGTCTTCGGTAACGCTTGCGGGAGCAACTGCTAGGGTGATATTACTTATAACATCACCGACACCGAATAATTGAACTGAATCAATTTCTTCCCAAGTCCTAGTATCATGATCAATATCAACGTTTATTTTTGCGCCAACAACCAGATAATTAGTTGGCTGAAAATTGACTCTAAAATTGACTGGATTTCCTGGTAAACTAGGATCAACTCCAGACCAAATAGAGTGATAAACACCTTGATTATCTAATAAATCAATGCTTCTGACAAATCCATTTCCCCAGGTTTCGCGAATTTCTATACCGTCAGCATAAACTGGTGTAGAAAAACCAACGGTGATAAATTCATCAGCTTGTGCATCTCCATCACCATTTCGTGTGGATGGGGCCCATGATGTTGAAATATCTCCATAGCTAAAAGTATTGGGTTGACCTAAAGCTTGTTCTGCACTCCATGAAGATGAAGAATATTGAGAACTAAAAGCAATAACACTAGAAGCATATTGTCCAGTTGCAGAAGCGTTGGTAATTGTCCCCGTCACTGGAGTGGTGGTCCCTACTGTATAACCTGTCCCGGCAGCGAGGGTTAAAGCGACGGTTTCGTTACTTTCTACTATTGTGTCAGGAGTGGGGTCAATTGTGACGGTAGCAGTGGATGAACCAGCAGCGAAGGTGACTGTATTGTTAGTCCCTGTACGAGTGTAGTCGGTATTAAGGGTAGCTGTCCCTCCGAGGGTGTAATTGACGGTTAAGGAATTAGTGGTTAATCCACTACGGGTGAAGGTATAAATCAGATTTGTTGTCCCGTCTTCGGTGACACTTGCGGGGGAAACTGCAAGAGTAATACTAGGGAGTTCATCATCATTAATTGTCCCCGTAACTGGAGTAGTCGTACCTACTGCATATCCTGTCCCCGCAGCGAGGGTTAAAATAACAGTTTCATCGGGTTCAACTATTGTGTCAGCAGTGGGGTCTATTGTGACGGTAGCAGTGGATGAACCAGCAGCAAAGGTGACTGTATTGGTAGTCCCTGTACGAGTGTAGTCGGTATTTAAAGTAGCTGTCCCTCCGATGGTGTAATTGACGGTTAAGGAATTAGTGGTTACACCAGTACGAGTGAAGGTGTAAATGAGGTTCTGGGTGCCATCTTCTTGAAGACTGCTAGGAGAAACAGCCAGGCTGACACTGGCATCGTCATTGATAATTGTTCCTGATACCGCGTTCGTCGTTCCAATTTTATAGGAACCAGATGTCAAGGTAAGGGCAACAGTTTCATCTGGCTCTACAGTGGTATCTACGGTAGGATCAATTGTGAGAGTGGCTGTACTAGAACCAGCAGCAAAGGTCATTGTCCCAGAGGTGGCGGAAAAACTCGTCCCTCCGGTTTGGCTGTAATCCGTATTAAAAGTAGCCGTACCGCCAACTGTGTAATTGACTGTTAAGGCCTCGCTTGTATTGCCCGATCGAGTGAAGGTATAGATGAGATTGGGTGTACCGTCTTCTTGGACATTGCCGGGAGAGACCGCCAAGGTAACGGTAGAATCGTCATCCGCGATCGCCCCCGCTACAGCGCTTGTGGTACCGATGTCGTATCCTGTACCCAGTGCCAAGGTGAGAACTACGGTTTCATTGGCTTCAATTGTGCTATCGGCGGTGGGGTCAATCGTTACGGTCGCTGTACTTGAACCCGCCGCAAAGGTAACAGTGCCAGCCGTCGCGGTATAAGTTGCGGCTCCGGTTTGGGTGTAGTCAGTGTTGAGTGTAGCTGTACCACCAACGCTGTAGTTGACGGTTAGAGGCGTTGACAGCCCTCCTCTGCGGGAAAAGGTGTAAACGAGGTTGGTTACACCATCTTCAGTGACAGAGGAAGGGGATACAGCGAGGGTAACAGCCCAGTTATTGCCGACTTCAACCGATCCCCCCTCATTGAAAATCCCGTTCAGTGTTTGATTGCTGAGGATTGCACCGGAATTGTAGATAAACTCCCCTAAAGCAACGCCACCTATACCCGCTGTTCCTGGATTACCACGGGCTGCAAAAGAGCCACTGGCATTGCGCCCACCTGAGCCTCCTGAACCAGCAGAGCCGCCCGTTCCATCGGTGACGGAATGGCTGCCAACGACTACATTGGTGAGCGATGCCTGACCAGCATTGAAGATGCCACCACCCCGTGCATCACCGCCATCACCGCCATCACCCCCATCACCCCCGCGACCGCCGACAAAGTTGCCGACACCAGCGGCCCAACTTCCACTGCCGCCACTGCCCCCAAAACCGCCACGACCGCCTTTCGCTTGGTTATTACCGATGGTGCTGTCGGTAATTGTCATGGAGCCACTGTTGTAGATTGCACCACCCGCAACATCACCTCCATTGCCACCATTACTTCCATACCCTCCTTGGCGCGTCCCATTACCACTTCGTGCATCACTGCCCCTTGTGCCATTAACGCCGTCAATACCCAAGGCTTGACTATTTTCAATCTTGCTATTATGGATTCTCAGGTTGCCGCTGTTGTAGATGGCTCCTCCAGAGGTTGATCGTCCATTGATGATCGTTACTCCCGAAAGAATAAGAGAGGCACCGCTATGAATTTCAAAGAAACGATCCAAGCTGTTACCATCAAGAATAGTTAGATCCTTGCCTTGTCCTTGAATCCTTAGGGTTTTGCCTTGAAGCTGAATGTCAAGGTCATCGGCGGTGGCGAGTGTGTAGCGTCCCTCTCCCAACAAGATGGCTACATTGATGTTAGCGGTATTGGCTTGGGCAATAGCCTCTCGTAGGGATAAAAATCCGTCTGTACTGCTGGTGATGTCTTGCAGAGTGGTGACGATTTGGGTCGGCGTCGCAGATGAGACTACGCCAATGGTGAAGGCTTTATCAAAACTCAAACCGCCCTGGTCGGTGGTGCGAAGGCGGATGTTGTAGCTATTTTTAGTTTCAACGTCAAAGATTGTGTTGGTTTTGAGTTGGTTATTGGTAATGGTGAAGGCGTTGTTGTCGGTGCTTCCCGTCCCTGCGACTAGGCTATAGGTGAAGGTATTGCCAGTGTCGGGATCGGTACTGATCAGTTCACTGACCACTGTACCCACTGGTTGATCTTCAAGAATGTTCAGGTTAGCGAGGATGAGGTTTGTCGGTGCGTCGTTGTTAAGAATCGTGCCAGTGACGGCGTTAGTAGTGGCGATCGAATAGCCCGTTCCTGAAGCGAGGGTTAAAGCAACGCTCTCGTCACTTTCTACTTCAGCATCATTCGTGGGGTCAATGGTTACTGTGGCTGTACTTGCGCCTGCCGCAAAGGTGACTGTTCCTGTCGTCGTTGTGTAGGCTGTCGCGCCAGTTTGGCTGTAGTCGCTGTTGAAGGTGGCAGTACCGCTAACCGTATAGTTGACGCTGAGGGCGTTGCCAATAGATCCTGTGCGGGTAAAGGTATAAACCAGATTGGCGGTGCCTTCTTCGGTGACAGTGGAGGGAGAAACCGCTAGGGTAACAATCGTATCATCGTTGACAATCGTGCCTGTTACTGGGGTCGTCGTACCAATGGTGTAACCGGTTCCTGATGCGAGACTTAAAATAATCGTTTCATCAGCTTCAAAATTGTTGTCAGCAGTAGGGTCAACTGTAACTGTAGCGGTGGATGAACCAGCAGCAAAGGTGACACTTGAGCCAATGCTACTGTAATCATTGCCATTGATTGCCGTCCCCCCAATGAAGTAGTTAACTGTTAAGGCATTACTGGTGAATCCATTGCGAGTAAAGGTATAAACCAGATTTGTAGTCCCGTCTTCCGTAACACTGGCAGGAGCAACCGCAAGGGTAACAATCGTGTCATTATCAAGAATGGTGCCTGTTACCGCAGCGGTGGTGCCAATGTTGTATCCAGTTCCAGAAGCTAAGGTCAGAGACACTGTTTCATGGTCTTCCGGTGTTGTGTCAGCGGTAGGGTCAACTGTGACGGTAGCGGTGGATGACCCAGCGGCAAAGGTGACGCTTGTGCCAATATTATTGTAGTCACTACCGTTGGTTGCAGTTCCTCCAATAGTGTAGTTTACCGTGAGGGTGTTAGTGGTGGAACCAGTGCGGGTGAAGGTGTAGATGAGGTTCGATGTGCCGTCTTCTGTAACACTGGTGGAAGAAACAGCCAGGGTGATGGTTGGGAGGTCATCATTGGTAATTGTTCCTGTGACTGCACCTGATGTGCCAACGGTGTAACCTGTTCCTGATGCTAAAGCTAAGGTGACAGTTTCATCCGCTTCCCCTATGGTGTCAGCAGTGGGGTCAACTGTAACGGTAGCGGTGGATGACCCAGCAGCAAAGGTGACGCTTGAGCCAATGCTACTGTAATCATTGCCATTGATTGCCGTCCCCCCAATGGTGTAGTTTACTGTTAGGGCATTACTTGTGAATCCATTGCGAGTAAAGGTATAAACCAGATTTGTAGTGCCGTCTTCCGTAACACTGGCAGGAGAAACCGCAAGGGTAACAATCGTGTCATCGTCAAAAATAGTGCCTGTTACCGCAGTGGTGGTGCCGATGGTGTAACCTGTTCCAGAAGCTAAGGTCAGAGATACGGTTTCATGGTCTTCTGGTGTGGTGTCGCCAGTGGGGTCAACTGTAACTGTAGCGGTGGATGACCCAGCAGAAAAAGTAACGCTTGTGCCAATATTGTTATAGTCAATACCATTAGTTGCTGTACCCCCAATGGTGTAGTTGACAAGGAGGGTGTTAGCAGTGGGACCAGTGCGGCTGAAGGTGTAGATGAGGTTAGATGTGCCGTCTTCTGTAACACTAGTGGGAGAAACAGCTAGGTAGATGAAAGTTGAAGGAACCAGGCGATCGTCATTAAATGGGTCGGCAAAGGATACCACCCCACTGGTCAATTGACTGCTCACACTACTGCTGTTCCCTCCCCCATCAGAGGAACCCCAGGTAACAACAGAGCCATCGCTTTTTAGCGCCGCAAAGGCAGCACCATTGGAGAAAATCTGGGTGACGCCGGATGTGAGTCTGCTGCTCACACTACTGCTGTTCCCTCCTTGGAACGACTTACCCCAGGTGACGACAGAGCCATCGCTTTTTAGCGCCGCAAATGCCCAACCATTGGAGAAAATCTGGGTGACACCGGATGTGAGTCTGCTGCTCACACTACTGCTGTTCCCTCCATAGTCATTGTAACCCCAGGTGACAACAGAGCCATCGCTTTTTAGCGCCGCAAATGCATATGTATTACCAACCTCATCCCGTGTCGCATAGTATCCATTTGCAATACTTCCCCTAACCACAGTCCCCGGCGCCACATCGTTATCCAAAATGGTGCCAGTCACCGCACTACTACTACCTATCGCATATCCCGTCCCTGCTGCCAAGGTTAGTGCTACCGTTTCATTCCCATCACTGACGGCATCCGAACTGGGATCTAAACTGAGAATAACCACACTAGAACCTGCGGCAAAAGTGACACTACCGGAAGTCGTGCCAAAACTGGCGGCTCCCCGTTGCACATAGTCGCTGTTAAAGGTGGCATTTCCACTGACGGTGAAGTTAACCGTTAGGGAATTGGTGGTATCCCCAGTGCGACTAAATACATAAAATAGGTTTTGTGGTCCATCTTCTGTAACCGTGCTGGGTGAGGTGAGGGATAAACTCACTGTTGGGTTGTTATACTCTACCTCCAAGTTTTGACCATTTACCTCTAGCCAACCTTGATCATCTTCGGTCTTCAATTCCGCTAATACAGTGGGAGATAACACCTCACCCTGCACTAATGCCGCAAAAATCGCCCCCTCATCTCCCGGACTATCAGTCTGATTGATTTGAGCATCCACATAATGCCCAATTTCTTCTAAAATTACATTAATTATCGCTGCTGACGAAGCTGTATTTAAAAAAGATGCTGATAGATAAATCTTATTCTTACTGCTGGAATATGCACCATTCGCCGTCCCCAAAACCTCATCACTGAGTACCTCAATCGGGGGAATTTGACCAAAATTTCGACTTTGCCACTGTTGTCGTAATTGCGTCGCTTTAACCACATCACAACTTGTGCCAAAAGCACTTTCTAAATTCACCCAAAAACCATCAGATTGAGCGAAATTGAACAAAACATCGTCAACAACAGGAAGAATCGGCAACAGTGTAGAAGTCATGACATTAACTGCAAAGGTTTATTGCTAACAGTTTTAGCCCAACAATCCCCAATTTTTCAAGGGTGCTATCACAAAAATTAACATTTATTACAAGAAAACGGGTTTCTCAAAGAAACCCGTTTTCTCATTTGTTGCGAAGATGCGATCGCTAACGTCAAAACTAGGCAGTTAAAGTATTTAACCAATTGATTAAATCTTCAACTGTAGAGAAATCGAATAAAGCTTCTGCTAATGCTTCGACATCATCAATACTTAACTCCATAATTTTAGTTTCTAATGAAGGATTAATCTCCCCTAACTTGCGTTTAAGTTGACGAAGAATCAATGTCTTTTCACGTTCAATACCTTGTTCGATACCTTGTTCGATACCTTGACGCATCCAACTGGTGGTAATTTGCATAACTCCCTCCTGTACAGGTTGACTAAATGTGCTAATCTCTTCTTGAAATTGTCTCTCTTCCACTGGATTAAGATTGAGATATGTATCAATAAATCCGGAAATTAATTGCATTCTCGCTGAATCTAACCTTAAAGTAATTAACAAGCGCAGACATTCCGCTTTTACCTTGGCTCGCTCTTTCTCGGCAATGTTCATCCTAGCCATCAAAGCTGAAGCAACCGGATTCGGTTGATTAAGAAAATCTCGCCAATTTAATCGATTTAACTGCACTACTTGATAGTTAAATTCTAATACCTTAAAATCGGGAAAATCAACCACATACTGACTAATCGCTTCTCTTTTTGGCTTTGAATAAGAAAAAATTACAATCGGATAAATCGGGAGAACAAATTTCTCATGAAAGCGAGCAAAATAAGTAAACATTCGCCGGTTAAACCACTTGCGGGAACTTTCCTGCGCCTCCAGATGAATCAGAAAAAAAGATTCTTTTCCTCGAAACTTAACCTGTGCGACTAAATCGCTTTCATACCTTTCTCCTTCCGTGACATCGGTAAATACTTCTTTGTCTAAAAAAGTAATCGAGTCCCTATCTAAATAATCTATCAATTGAGGGAAAAACAACTCGATAAATTCGACAAAAAATGTGGATATTAACTCCTTAAATAATCGATCATGGTCAATATTATTAGTCATGTAATGTCATCTTAACTAATCTGAGCGATGAATGACTACTCTTATCTATTGTATTCTGAAAAGTCGGTTTTGGCAACGGATTGTTATGACCTCACCCCCTTAACCTACAGCGATTGTCAAATTCGCCCAAAAACCATCAGATTGAGCTAAATCGAACAAAACATCGTCAACAGCAGGAAGGCTCGGCAACAGGGTAGAAGTCATGACATTAACTGCAAAGGTTTATTGCTAACAGTTTTAGGCCAACAATCCCCAATTTTTCAAGGATGCTATCACAAAAATTAACATTTATTACAAGAAAACGGGTTTCTCGTAATGTTCACTACCCGATGAAATTGCTATGGTAAAATGTCCATAATAGACAAGAGAGAATTTACTTATGAGTGTAGCCGACGAAATTTACAAAATCGTGAAATCAATGCCTGAAGATCGAGCGAATAAAATTTTGGATTTTGCAAAGTTTTTGCAAGCTAAACCAGAGTTAGAAGATAAGCCATTAGATTTCCGCGATGCGGCGGGATTGGGGCAAGAAATGTGGCAATCAATTGATGTAGATGCTTATATTCAGCAGGAGCGATCATCATGGGAATAGTTTTACAACCTGAAAATATTGTATTTTTAGATACGGCTCCTTTTATTTACTTTTTCGAGCAACATCCCATCTTTTTTCCTTGTATGGAAAAGTTATTTTATGATGTCTCCATTTATCAGGTTAAGGTTATCACTTCGATGATCACTTTTATCGAAATTGTTACCCATCCAGCAAGGATAGGTAATCAGGAGTTGGTAGAACAATACCGGACATATTTCACCCGTTCGAGCCAAATTACTCTGTTACCAATCGATTTATCTATTGCTAATGAGGCGATCACTCTTCGTACCCAATACACTCTCAAAACACCCGATGCGATTCAACTGGGAACAGCGCTCGCATATTCAGCAACCTACATTATCACTAATGATAGGCAATGGAAACAGTTAACTCCTCAAAATGTATTGCTAGTAGATGAAATGTAGCGAATCAGTTCTGGAAATGAATGATTTGACCTCTCCCCCTAACCCCCTCTCCTACGAGGAGAGCGGGAATTGCGACTCCTGCGAGGAGATGGGGAACTACACTGATAACTGTTAACTGTTATCAGAAAACGGGTTTCTCGAAGAAACCCGTTTTCTAAATAAAGGCAATCACTCTCCCCAATTCATAATTCCAGGCTCCCTTCTCCCTTATCATACTTTGTGCTTTTTGTCAAAAAAACTTTTTTTTTGCAATAAAACTACACAAAAAAAAGATCATCGTTGTGGGCGAAATTGACTGATTTACCCGTCTTAATTAGAATCATCTTCTAGGTGTGGCAAGGGTTTTAACCATTGCTGCCCAAAAAAGCACAGAATAGCCCATTATGAAATTCTATCAAATCGCTGTAACCATGATAACGTCGTTGTTAAATAAAAATCTTTCTCAATTAATTCTTAAGAATTTATAAATATTGCGGAATGTTAATTTAAATATTCTCAAGTTTTTGCAGTCAATAAATAATTTTTGCTTATCTTTGTCGGAAAATAGAACTTCTGCAAAAATCCAACATCTACCATTGGGTTAGGAGTCTCCGAGTCAGGATTCAGGAGTCAGGATTCAGGAGATTATTTTATTTATTCTCCCCACACCCCACACCCCACACCCCACACCCCACTTATTCAACAAAGATGAAAGAATCGTGGCGAGAACGTCTGAATATCTCTCGAATAGCGATTAATGCCCCGAGGTTAACCATTGCCTTCTGGTTAGCGGTGGCCGTGGCGGGAATTTTGGCTTTTAGTTCCTTAAAATACGCTCTTTTCCCCGATATAAGCTTTCCAGTCGTCATAATTAACGCTCAAGCGGATTTAGCTACTGCTATCACCACGGAACAGCAATTAACTAAACCCCTAGAAAATCCTCTTTTCTCTCTCCCCGGTCGTCGCGATGTTTCCTCGACTACTTCCCCTGGACAGTCAGTAATCAGCGTTTTCTTTAAAATTGGCACAAATTTAGACAAGGCCACCGCAGCAGTTAAACAGGCTATCTCGCAAGTCCCTTTACCCCCTCAAGCTACCACAGAAGTTATCCCCGTTGATTTAAATGAGTCGGCAACAGTCACCTATGCGCTGGTGAGTGAGCAGAAAAATCTAGAAGAATTAAGCCAAATCGCCCAAGATAATTTAATTCCGCCCTTAAAAGCTCTCCCTGGTACGGCTAAAGTTAATTTACTCGGTCAAGGTACAGTTAGGGAAGATAATCCCCATAAAAGCTTAACCCGACCATTACCCACACTGGTACGCTTTAATGGCCAAGAAGCAATCGCAGTGCAGGTAATCAAAAAAGGTGCGGCTAATAGTCTCGATCTGGCCGCTCAAGCAGAAAAACTGGTTAAAGACATAGCACAAAAACTGCCCGATGTCAAGATAATTTTAGCTGAAACCCAAGCGGAATATATTCGCGCTGCCCTACAAGGCACGATCGATGATTTACTTTTGGCAGTTTTGCTGTCAGTGCTGGTTATATTGATATTTTTAGGCAGTTTCGCCGCTACAATCATTTCTGCTCTGGTTATCCCCCTATCTCTTTTGGGGACTTTCATTATCATGGCCATCTATGGCTTTAATCTGGAAACCCTGACGCTGCTGGCTCTCGCTTTGGTGATTGGCATTGTCGTGGATGATGCGATCGTGGATGTGGAGAATATTTCCCGTTTAATCGATGCGGGGGAAACCCCGAAAAATGCGGCACTCAAGGGGACAAGGGAGATCGGATTAGCTGTCACCGCCTCCACTTTAACCATTGTTGCCGTGTTTATACCCGTGGCTTTTATGGGGGGTGCGGTGGGACAGTTTTTCCAACCCTTCGGTTTAACTGTCTCGGCTGCGGTGATTTTTTCTCTGTTGATCGCCCGAACTTTATCGCCCGTTTTGGCAGTATATTGGCTGAAACCGCAGTCACAGGCAAAAATGACGAAACAAAAGCGACCGGTTGAGAATGCCTATCGACGGCTCTTAAACTGGTCACTGCGTCATCGTTTGCTGGTCATTGCTATTGCCCTAATTACCTTTTTTGCGGGTATTGCCTTGATTCCTTTTATTTCTAGGGGATTTATTCCCCGACTCGATCGCGGCGAGTTTAATCTGGTTTATACGTCTCCTTTGCCGAAAATAACGCAAATTAGTCCTAATAAACCGACGGCTAAGAGTTCTAGCGATAGTTTCGCTTGGATTTCTCAGTTAGCGAGTTCTCCCGAAAGTTTTCTTTTGCGTCGCACTATCCGCGATGGCAGCAAATTAGAAGCGCCGATTTTGCAGGATGGGGAAGTGGAATCGACTTTTATGATCGCCGGTTTACGCGGTGAGCCGAATCGGGGCAAAATTCACGTTACACTGAAGAGCGATCGTAAATCTCACACCAGTGCCGTGCAGCAACGGATTCGGCAAATTTTACCGCCAATTAGAGGGGTGAATGTCAGTATCGAGGACATTCCTTTTGTGCAAACGGAAGCGGAAAAGCCGATCCAAATTGCGATTAAAAGCGATAATTTGCAGCTATTGCGCGATAGTGCCGAGAAATTGCGGGTTGAGGCTGCTAAAATCTCTGGTTTAAAGGATATTTCCCTATCATCTAGATTAAATGAGCGGGGGGATTTTTTGGCGATCGAGCGTTTAAATGGTCAACAGGCGATTTTTCTCAGTGCTAATCTTAGTCCCGATTTAGGATTAGAAGATGCGGCGATTAAAATTGAAGGGATTCCTTTACCGGAAGGGATAACTTTACAGCGTTGGGGTACTTCTTCTCAAAGTAGCGATGTTTTGGGCAGTTTTGGTCGCACTTTAATCCTAGCGACAATTTTAATGTTAGGAGTTTTATGGTTATTATTCAGAAGACTGCTAGAAACTATCGTCATCGCTTTATGTTTACCTTTAGCGATTGTGGGGGCAATGTTGGGGTTATTGGTAACGGGTAGTGAGTTTAGTATGATTTCTCTGATCGGGTTTATCTTCCTCTTGGGATTACTGGATAAAAACGCTGTGTTATTGCTGGATTATACTAACCAATTGCGTCAACAGGGTTGGAGTCGGGAGGAAGCGGTTTTAGAAACGGGAATGATTAGGTTAAGACCGATTTTAATGACCACTTGTTCGACAATTTTAGGCATGATTCCGATCGCTTTGGGATTGGGTACTGGTGCGGAATTGCGGCAACCCATGGCGATGGTGATTGTGGGAGGTTTAGTCACTTCTTCCCTGTTGAGTTTAATTGTTGTGCCTGTGTTATATCTAAGTTTAGAGGATGTTTGGAACCAGATTAAAGCCAGTCAAAAGTAGCTAGTTTTACCGTCGCTTTAGTTAGGGTTGGCTGAATAAATCTAAAAACCTTGTTGGGTAAGGCTTTTATACTTTTTGTCAATCAAAAAGTACCGGATATGGGAGTGAGCGGGGGGAAAATTCCGGGACTTTTTCCCTAAAAATTAGGTAATTGACCCCCTCAAAATCGGTAAAACCCCACACCCCACACCCCACACCCCACACCCCACACCCCACACCCCACACCCCACACCCCACGAAAAACTTTTTGCTGCAAACCCTAGTTATTGTTTTGGCTTCTGATTGCTATAGAGTCGTTTGAACTCTTTTTGTTGTTGATTATGATCGACAATTGGCTCAGGATAACCACAACGATGTCTTTCTAAACGGGGGATTTTCCCGGTTACTAAATATTCCGTATCTACGGAAGCTAATTCCGGCAACCATTGACGAATATATTCCCCTTCTGGATCGAATTTTTGTGTCTGACTAGCGGGATTAAAAATTCTTAAAGGTTTCGGATCCATGCCACTAGAGGCACTCCACTGCCAACCACCATTATTAGCGGCTAAATCGCCATCAAAAAGTTTCTGCATGAAGTATTTTTCGCCTTTTTGCCAGTTAATAATTAAATCTTTGGTTAAAAAACTCGCCACAATCATGCGACAACGATTGTGCATCCATCCCGTTTCATTTAATTGTCGCATCGCCGCATCAACGATCGGATAGCCGGTTTTTCCCTGGCACCAAGCTTGAAAATGTTCTTCGTTATCCTGCCAAGGAAAATGACGAAATTCTTTTCTATAAGCACCGACCGCCAATTCTGGGAAAAAATAGAGACAATGCTGGTAAAATTCCCGCCAAGCTAACTCTTGCTGCCAAGTGATAATACTATTTTTTGCTTCCTGGGCCCGGCAATTTTCTAATAACTCTAGGGTTGCCGTCCAAATTGTGCGAATGCCAATCGCCCCAAATTTTAAAGCGGCACTCAAGCGCGACGTCCCATCGAAAGCGGGGAAGTTACGATCTTCTTGATAATTGTTAATAACCCCTTGACAAAATTCTTCTAATCTGCTATCGGCGGCTTTTTCTCCGGGGGTGAGGGGTAAGGGGTTTTGCCAGGTAAAACCTAAATTTTCTAGGGTTGGTAAATTAATAGTTTCTGTGAGTTTCTCCCCCTCATTTTCGTCTAATCCTTGCAGGTTTTCTAGGGTTTTGGGGCGGGCTTTGGCTAATTGGCTCCAATTTTTCCAAAAAGGAGTATATACGGTGTAGGGGCTTTTTGAGAGGGTGAGGACTTGTCCTGGAGCCTGGAGAAGTTGATCCCAGAAGGTTTCTACTTCAATTCCTTTTGTTTGTAAAGCGGCAATTACCTGTTGATCCCGTTGACGCGCGTAGGGTTCAATATCGAGGTTAAAAAAAACTGCTTTTGCCGATAAATTGCCGGCTAAGTTGACGAGTGTTTGACTGGGGTTGCCGCGAATAATCACTAATTGACTACCTTTTTGGCGATAATTTTTTTCTAATTCCTCTAGACAACCGAGCAGATAGGCAACTCTAGCAGGGGCGATATCATCCCCTTCTAAAATAGCAGGATCGAGGCAGAAAACCCCGATGATTTTCGGACTACGCTCCCTAGCTTTACTCAGTCCAATATTATCCGAGAGACGTAAATCGCGACGATGCCAGAAAAGGATTAGGTTTGACATAAAGTAAGGTGATGAGAAGATTATCAGGAGGGAGATTATTGGGGTACAGTTAAGAACAAATTCAATTCAAAAATACTCTTTCTGTCATTATAGGACAGTGGATCAAGAATAATTGTCTAATTGGGTGCATCTCATTTTTGTAAATCTACTGAGTTGGGATTTTTAAAGGGAAACTATCTTCTAAAGTTGGTCATTACTTCCGATTTTATCATTCAATGCAAGCCTTTGGGGGGTAGAACCCCCCAAACCCACCGTCGGGGGTAGGGCTGTTTCATTCTCCCATCAGAATATCAAAAGTAAAAGCGATCACAGTCAGATAAAATGAGGGTAATGATTCGGTAGTAGTGCCGTAGCCCTCTTGCTTATCTGGTATGAATTGTGTAGAATATTTGTTAATAAAAATAATTGGAACCCGATCAGTCTTTAAACCTCTAGCTTGATCATGACTTTTCTGATAAATATCTTTTTCTGGCTCCTGTCTGGCTTACTCAAATATCAGTCTAGCACCGAACAAAATCCCCCCCTAGTTCACCTCTATTCCCCTGTCCTAATTGTGGTTCTCACCATACGATCAAGAATGGTTCTACTCATAATGGAAAACCCAAACGTCAATGTAAAGAATGTGGTCACTGAGCCTTTACATTGAGCTTTTACATTGAGCTTTTACATTGAGCTTGTCGAAATGTGTCGAAATGTGTCGAAGTGTGCTGAATTTAATCCCATGTATAGACGAGAATTACTGCAATTTATAGGCTCTCATGCTCTTTTTGGGGCTATTAATCCAGAATTTACTTGGAATTATCAAAATATTGACCATTGGGGCGAATTATCAACGAATTATCGCCTCTGCACCACGGGAAAGCAACAAACACCGATCGATCTGAGTATAGTGACTGAAAAAGAGCTATACCAACCCACCTTTAATTATCGTCCTATACCCCTAAAAATTCGCCATAACGGTCATACAATCTTGGTTCAGACCGAAAAAGTTGGAAACATGAGTTTTCACGGCGAAAACTGGGATTTATTGCAGTTCCATTTTCATCACCCCAGCGAACATCAGATTAAAGGTCAGTCTTTCCCTCTAGAAATTCATTTAGTGCATCGAAATGGGAAGGGAAATTTAGCGGTTGTGGGCATCTTAGCCGAAATTGGTGCTTTTAATCCCTATTTACAAACCATTTGGGATTATTTGCCCCAAGAACCTTCTCCTGAAATGATTATCCCCGATACTTGGGTCAATGTCGGGCTTTTACTGCCGGAA
This sequence comes from Microcystis sp. M20BS1, assembly GCF_020245305.1. Classification (NCBI taxonomy): domain Bacteria; kingdom Bacillati; phylum Cyanobacteriota; class Cyanophyceae; order Chroococcales; family Microcystaceae; genus Microcystis; species Microcystis sp. M20BS1. The sequence continues at coordinate 28,962 of NZ_JADBUZ010000072.1, forward strand.
AATAGCGGTTTCTATGAATATCAGGGGTCTTTGTCCACTCCTCCCTGTAGCGAGGATGTTCTCTGGTTAGTCTGGCAAAATACGATCAAAATTTCTCCCCAACAACTGCAACAATTGGCCGCAATTTTGCCCCGTAATGCGAGGAATATTCAACCCTTAAACGGGCGATCTATCCTGCATTCTTAGGCGAAATTGTCGGCATTTTGGCTAATTTAGATAATTTTATTAACTTTTAGACCAAAAATGGTAAATAACTCAGGAATGCGCTCAATAACTAAAGCTTCGGTCGCTGTCCAGTCACTTTCTTTAGTGGCTAAAACCCCTAGAACACTCAGAGGAACCTGTAAAAATAGGTGACTTAAGAGGAGAGCGATCGCAGCGATGACTAAACCTAAAAGCCGCCATTGGGGGAGATAGGCGGCCACGGCAGCCGCTAGAGGGGCAAAATTATAGATAGGCCAAGCGATGAGAATTAAGAGGACGACTCCCAAAAGAGTCAGAAGACGATGGCGAGGACGTTGAAAAAGAGAGAGAATTTTTAACTGTTCGGGGGTGAGTTGACTCGGTTTCAGGGCGACCAACAAAAGACTAAAGATATCAAAAGGTTTTGTCCACTGCATCCAAAAGACGGGAATAATAGCGATCGCTCCCAGAAATAGCCATTCTAGCCAAAGAAAAGGCAAGGGATCACCCACAGCTAAACCAATCCAAGCGATTTGTAAAAAGATTGGCAAAGCCGCTAACCCTGCCAGATGAATCCACAAAAAAGGTTCTGATTTCATAGAGGGAAATGAGAATTATAAATTATAAATTATGAATTATGAATTATGAAGTGGGGAGATGGGGGAGTGGGGGAGTGGGGGAATTATGACTGATAACTGATAACTGATAACTGACTCCCGACTCCCGACGGTTCAAGTGTAATTAACTGGATAAAGTGCGACGTTTCATGACCATTTCGTAGGCTTCGATAATGTCGCCTTCTTTCCAGTCATTGAATTTAGAAACACCGACACCGCACTCGAAACCGGTGGCTACTTCCCGGGCATCTTCCTTCATCCGTTTGAGGGAATCAAGAACCCCCTGATAAACAATTTCCTTGCCGCGACGCACGCGCAGGAAGCGATTCCGCACCAGTTTACCAGATTGGACATAACAACCAGCCACGGCCCCACGACCGACGGTGAAGACGGCCCGCACTTCGGCAAAACCGAGGTGTTCTTCCACTTCTTCGGGGTCGAGAAGACCTTCCATCGCCCCTTGAATATCATCGAGAAGCTTGTAGATGATATTGTAATCGCGGATATCAACTCCTTCCCGATCGGCGGATGCTCTGGCTCCACTGGCAAGGGTGGTATTAAAACCCACCACCACCGCACCACTAGCGGCGGCCAGATCCACATCGGTTTCGGTGATTTCCCCCGGAGAGGCGAGGAGAACCCGAATCTGCACTTCGTTTTGGGGTAACTGTTTGAGCGCACCGAGGATAGCCTCAACGGAACCTTGCACATCTGCCTTGAGGATAAGATTAAGTTCCTTGAGTTGTCCTTCTTGAGCTTGGATAGAGAGGGTGCTAAGGCTAACGCGACGGGAGGAGAGGGCCTGTTGTAAACGGGTGTTGCGTTGTTCGATCGCCCGTTGATCAGCGATTGATCGGGCCTCTTTTTCACTTTCATAGACATCGAACTCATCGCCGGCGGCCGGAACATCACTAAGACCGAGGATTTCCACGGCAAAGGAGGGGGTGGCCGCTTCGACTTTTTGGCCGCGATCATCGATCATCGCCCGAATTTTGCCGAAAACCGAACCAGCGACGATGCTATCACCGACGCGGAGAGTGCCATTCTGGACGAGCAGGGTAGCCACGGGACCTTTGGTGCGATCGAGGTTAGCTTCGATCACGGTTCCCTTAGCCAAGCGATCGGGGTTAGCAACCAATTCCTCTACTTCTGCCACCAAGAGAATCATTTCCAGCAGATTATCGAGATTTTCCCCCCGCAGGGCGCTAACGGGAACCATGATCGTCTCACCGCCCCAATCTTCGGCCACCAGTCCCTGTTCGGTCAATTCCTGTTTAATTCGGTCGGGGTTAGCCGAGGGTTTATCGACTTTGTTAATCGCCACCACGATGGGGACTTCGGCAGCCCTGGCGTGACTAATTGCCTCTTTCGTTTGGGGTTGTACACCATCATCGGCGGCCACCACCAGCACCGCTATATCGGTGACTCTCGCCCCACGGGCCCGCATGGCGGTAAAAGCTTCGTGGCCGGGGGTATCCAAAAAGACAATCTGTTCCGGTTTGCCGTTATGTTCCACATCGACGTGGTAAGCGCCGATGTGCTGGGTGATGCCGCCGGCTTCTCCTTGGGCGACTTTGGTTTTGCGGATCGAGTCGAGGAGGGTGGTTTTACCGTGGTCAACGTGACCCATAATGGTGACGACGGGGGGACGACGCTGGAGACTTTCCCAGTCGGAGACATCGATCATCTCCGTGGTTTTGATCGCCGCCGACTGGGTGCTGGGGGTTTCCACGGTCATCTCGAAGTCCCTGGCGATCATTTCGATCGTGTCCACGTCGAGAGTTTGGGTGATATTAACCGCCATCCCTTTAAAAAATAGGGTTCTGATGATCTCGGTTTCCGGGACTTTCATCAATTCCGAGAGGTCGCGCACGGTAAGACTGCCGGTGATGACGATGCTTTCCGGGCGTTTTTCCTCTTGGGGTTCTTGACGCTCGCTTTTCGGGCTGCCAGTGTGGGCGGTTGGTTTACTGGGCCGCTTAACTTTGACTGCTGTTGGGGTGCCAGGGGTGGCAGCTTTAGCGCTGGGCGGTTTGGGGGGACGAGCGGTGGAAAGGGTAAAACTGGGGCTATTGATTAACCCGGATAGTTCCGATTCTAGATCATCGTCATCTTCAAAGAGAGCTTGGGTGCGGCGTTTGTTTTTGCCAGCAGTTTTGGCGGTTTTGGCCGCTTTTTTCTCTTCTTCTTCTTCTTCTTCCCAGCTAGATTTTTTGGCCATGCGAAGGGGCATGGTCGGTCGTTTGAGTTTTTTGGGCCCGTCTGCTCCGAGCAATCCGGTATCTGTATCGATTTCTGTGCCATCAACACCGGATTTCTTGGTGGTGTCGGTTTCTTCCTCGCCAGTAGCCGAGATTTTAGCGGGCATACCGGGGCGAACCGGGCGCTTCAATTCCACCGTCTCCCGCACTTCTCTAGCTGGTTCCGCCAGTTTCGGGCTTTTTCCGTCGGGTTTGCGGTTGAGGGTCGGTTTTTCTGGTTTAGCCAAGCTAACCCTGCGCTCAGGACTAGGGGCGTTTTCACTCTCGCCGCGCTCGCGTTTTTCTCCCCGCGGCCTGTCGTTACTGCCGGCGGCATTTTTAGATCGGGGTTCTGGCCGGCCCGAGGCGATGCCCGGGCGTGGTTTCGGGGTGAGGGAGGGTCGATTAGGTGGGGCGATTAAGCTGGGGGATACTTCTGGCACTAGCGGGGTTTCGGTCGGGGTTTCTTTAACACTGGCGGACTGAGATGGCATCTGTGCAGCGGTGGGGGGAGTTTTTTCGGCCGCACCGTCGCGCCCTGGGGCAGCAACGAGGGGTTTAACTGGGGGACGGGGAGGACTGATTAAAGTCGGTTTAGCTGAGGAACCGGCAGGTCCGGGATAGATTTCCCCTTCTTCGCCAGTTTCGGGGCGGTTGTGTTTATGCAGGGCTAAAATCTTTTGTTTTTTTTCTTCGGCAGGACTAACCGATTCTCGCTGACCCGTACTATTTTTACTGGTACTCGAAACAACTCCCTTCGCAGCAATTGCCTTGATGCGTTGGGCATCCTCTTCGCTGATCGTGCTACTGTGGCTCTTGTACTCGATGTTCAACTGGTCACAGATGTCCAAAATGTCTTTGTTGTCTAGATTCAATTCTTTTGATAAATCGTAAATTCTGACTTTCGCGTTACTCATCCATTATCCCCCGGCTAAAGTGTTAGTGATCCTATAAGTTGGCTGATTTTTTGATCCTGTCAGGACTGCCCCCTTTCCATGGTAACGATTTTGTGGCTATGATCGTCAATTTTAATCCTGATTTGGACGACCTTGTTTGGCAGTCCCGAGGCGCTCTTGCAAGGATTCATAGAGCGTTTCGGGAATATTGGCTTTTAGGGCCCGTCCGAGACGATTTTTTTGCCGGGCCAGTTGTAGGCAATTAGGTTGCGGACAGATATAGGCAGCCCTTCCCATGCCTTGATCTAATTGTATCTGTCCAGACGGGTGTAGTCGGACAATTCGCCAAAAGGATTCCTTCGGGGCGAAGAGACGGCAGCTAATACAGCGTCGATAATTGACGAAGGGGTTCATTCTTGGTCTAAATCCTGCGCTTCTGGGTCGGTTTCATCGGTTTTTACCTCTTGTTCTCCTTTATACAGGGCGATATCCTTAATATCGATTTTCCAGCCCGTCAGACGGGCGGCTAAACGCACGTTCTGCCCTTCTTTGCCAATCGCTAAACTTAATTGATCCTGGGCTACCAGTACCAATGCTTGTCTTTCTTCGGCATTAGTGAACAAAACTTGGTCAATGCGGGCGGGACTAAGGGCATTGGCGATGTAGGTGGCGGGATCTGGAGACCAGCGAATCACGTCGATTTTTTCGCCCCGCAATTCGTTCACCACGGCTTGAATCCGCGAACCTCTGGCCCCAATACAGGCCCCAACCGGATCCACGTCTCTTTCTAGGGTATCGACGGCGATTTTTGTCCGCGAACCAACGTGACGGGAGGGGGGATTAGCTTCCCGAGCGACGGCGACAATACGCACGATTTCCTCCTCGATTTCGGGAACTTCGTTGGCGAACAAATATACTACCAAGCCTGCCGCCGCTCTGGAAACAATTAATTGCGGGCCGCGTTGAGAACCTTCCAAGACTTTTTTGAGCAGAACTTTAAAGGTGGCGTTGGCGCGATAGTTATCGTTGGGCAGCTGTTCCCGTTTGGGTAGTTCTGCTTCCACTTCCGGTTGACCGTAGGTACTTTGTACCATGACAATGGCGGCCTGTCTTTCAAAACGGACGACCCGGGCCTGTAAAACGGTTCCTTCCAGATCTTGGAACTCCTCTTGAATCATTTTGCGTTGGTTATCCCGCAGTTTTTGCAGTAAAACCTGTTTAGTTTGAATCGCCGCCATGCGACCAAATTCTCTTTGGTCGGGGGTGACATCAAGAACTACTTCATCCCCTAATTGGGCTTCATCGGCCACTTCCTGTACTTCTTTGAGACCGATGTGATGGTCGGGATTGGTCACTTCTTCCACAATAGTTTTAGTAGAAAGGATGCGAAACCCTTCTTCTTCTACGTCTAATTCCACATCAAAGTTATTGAAATAATCTTCATGAAATTGAGCGGCTTTTTCTAAACTTTGGGCGCGGCGATAACGTTCGTAACCCTTGATAAGTGCCTCACGCAAAGCCTCCTGTACGGCATTTTTGGGCAGATTATGTCGTTGGCTAATTTCTTCGAGCATTATTTTTAAACCGGGCAAATTAACGGTAGCCATAATTATTTTTTCTCCTTACTTTTGAGTTATTAGTTTTTTATCTGTCAGCCTTGTATCAGTTATCAGTTATCAGTTATCAGATGTAAGTTATCAGTTATCAGATGTAAGTTTTAAGTTAATCAGTTAGTTATAGCGTTTCCTGTTCGCAAGAAGTACATTGTCGATGGTGAAAAGCTTAATCAGCAAAGGTTTAACTGTACCACACAGGTGTGAGAAACGCTATAGTTATTTATCTTCATCCTTATCCCTGTTTACTGTTTACTGTTTACTGTTTACTGATTACTGATTACTGATGATCCCGCTGCTCATCTAAACGGACGCTGATTACAGTGGTGCGATCGATGGTCAGGGAGCGACCCTTTTGGTTAAGATAAATAGATTGCTCATCTCTACCTTGCAGTTTTCCGCGCCATTCTTTTGGTTTTCCCTGGCTATCTTGGCCGGTAATGATGACGGGAAAACCTTTAAAAGACTGAAATTCACGCTCACTGCTCAGTTGTCGAGAAATGCCGGGGCTAGATATTTCCAAAACGTAGGCACCGGGTAAGATTTCTTGACTGTCGAGGGCGGTTTCTAAAGACCGACTCATCTGCTCACAGTCCTCTAAACCAGTATCTCCCGCAAGATTGCGAATATCAACGCGCAGGACGGGAGGCCTTTTATTGGTTTGGAAAACGATATCGACCACTTCTAGCCCCAAGTTTTCAGCGATAGGGGTGGCTAGGTGCAGCAGGTCGGGGATGAGCGGATGGGTCATGATTTAGACAATAAAAAAAGCGGGCGAAACCCACTTCCCTAAACTGTTAGTGATTGGGATAGGCAGTTGTTAGACCACCTAGCTGAATACAGTATAGCAAAAAACCGTCATCACTATTTGCCCTCAGGGTCTTGCCGGGGAAAAACAGAACAGTGGTCACGATCGAGTCGATCTGTCACAATGAATACAGGGTAACTAGATATAGAGTCAATTATGGATCAAAAATCTCCACTCACCGTAGTTAGAGCCAAGTCAGCTAAGAATCGTGGTCATCGGCCAGTATGGAAAGGGATTGTCAGCACTTGGATGATTCTGCAAACCTTTGGCCATGTCAATCCTGCTTGGAGTCAAAAAAAACCAAATACCCTCACCTACGGTGAATTGTTAGAGAAAATCGAGCAAGGCAAGGTAAAAAAGGTGGAAATCAATCCTTCTTTGCAGCAGGCAGCAGTTACCCTCGTCGGTCAAACGGATAAGGATACCCCGAAAGAAGTTAATTTATTTGACCAAAATCCCGAATTAATCAAGAAACTCGATGCTAAAAAAATTGAGTATGGTATTCTCCCCACCACTGACAATTCGGCCTTGATCAATGTTCTCACTAACCTGTTAGTGATTATTATCGTCTTGGGATTATTGGTGTTTATTATCCGTCGTTCTGCCAATGCTTCCGGTCAAGCGATGAACTTCGGTAAATCAAGGGCGCGGTTTCAGATGGAGGCGAAAACTGGCATAGAATTCAATGATGTGGCCGGTGTGGATGAGGCCAAGGAAGATCTAGAGGAAGTGGTAACATTCCTCAAACAACCGGAAAAATTTACGGCTATTGGTGCGAAAATCCCCAAAGGAGTCCTGTTAATTGGTCCCCCGGGGACGGGAAAAACTTTATTGGCTAAAGCGATCGCAGGAGAGGCGGGAGTACCTTTTTTCAGCATCTCCGGGTCGGAATTTGTGGAGATGTTCGTCGGGGTTGGTGCGTCGCGAGTGCGAGATTTGTTCCGAAAAGCCCAGGAAAATGCCCCTTGTTTGGTTTTTATCGATGAAATTGATGCCGTTGGTCGTCAACGAGGGATCGGTTATGGGGGAGGTAATGATGAACGGGAACAAACCCTGAACCAATTATTGACGGAAATGGACGGTTTTGAGGTCAATACTGGCATTATCGTCATTGCCGCCACCAACAGGCCTGATGTTTTGGATTCGGCCTTGCTGCGTCCGGGTCGTTTTGACCGACAGGTGGTGGTGGATTATCCAGATTCTAAGGGACGTTTGGCCATTTTGGAGGTCCATTCTCGCGATAAAAAGGTGGCTGCTGATGTGGCTCTGGAGGCGATCGCCCGGCGCACCCCCGGTTTTACCGGGGCAGATTTGGCTAATATGCTCAACGAAGCGGCGATTTTTACTGCCAGACGGCGCAAAGAGGCGATTACGATGGAGGAGGTCAACGATGCGATCGATCGGATTGTGGCCGGTATGGAAGGGCGCGCTTTAGTGGATAGTAAAGCCAAGCGTTTGATCGCCTATCATGAAGTTGGCCATGCGATTGTCGGTACTCTCTGTCCCGGCCACGATCAAGTGGAAAAAGTCACCCTGATTCCCCGGGGTCAAGCGCAGGGGTTAACTTGGTTCACTCCCGATGAAGAACAGGGTTTAACCAGTCGTTCCCAGTTGTTGGCCCGAATTGCGGGATTATTAGGGGGACGGGTGGCGGAGGAATGTGTCTTCGGTGAGGATGAAGTGACCACCGGTGCCGGTAATGATATTGAAAAAATTACCTATCTGGCCCGACAGATGGTAACGCGTCTGGGAATGTCGGAATTGGGATTGATTGCCCTAGAGGAGGATGGTAATTCCTATCTCGGTGGTGCTGGCGCTGGTTATCATGCCGACCATTCTTTCGCGATGATGGCGAAAATTGATGCACAAGTGCGGGAACTTGTCAAGCAATGCCACGATTTAGCAACAAAACTTATCCTTGACAATCGTATGGCGATTGATCGCTTGGTGGAGATACTGATTGAACAGGAAACCATTGACGGCGACGAATTCCGGCGTTTATTGACGGAATTTCAGCAACAAGCGGATCGGTCAATGGTGACTATGGTTTAATTTGCCCTTCGTCTCCTTGCTTCATTCAGTGGTTAGGAGACGATTTCAGCCAAAAATCTGCTAATCAGTCGGACAAAGCCAGAATTAACGACTAACATTGTGAGCGGGGATTTTACTCATGGAATGACCGTTATGATTGCCTTTGGTGGAAGCAATAATATTAGCTTCTAAAGCTGAATTGATCTCGGCCAACATTTCTAGATTGAAACGATAGCCGACGTTGCGGACGGTTTGAATTAAATTAGGTTGTCTGGGATCGGTTTCGATTTTTTTCCGCAGAGAGAGAACATGAGTATCAATTGTCCGGGGGTTATCGATTTCCTCGGGCCAAGCGCGACGCAGTAAATCGGCTCTTGATAGGGGTGTTCCCTCCGCTTGGGCTAAAACGTAGAGTAGGCTAAATTCTTGGGGCGTTAATTCGATATACTCCCCGCGAAATTGTACCCGTCTTTGGGCTAAATCTATTTTTAATTGTCCATAATCCAAGTGTAGGGGAGCAGCCCTACCGCCTAAACGACGGGTTAACACTTCTACCCTAGCCATAAATTCTTGCATTCCAAAGGGCTTTTTCAGGTAGTCGTCGGCCCCGGCTTTTAAACCATTGACCACATCTTTTTCGCCATTGCGGGCCGAGAGAATCAGTATTAGAGAATGTTTTTGTTGATAAAGCCAACGGCAGAGTTCGATTCCATCCCCGTCGGGTAAGTCGGAATCGATAATTGCTAAGGTTGGTTGACGGTGAAGGAAAGCTTGACGCGCACTTTGCAGGTTTGCCGATTGATTGACCAAATAGCCGGCCTGTTGCAGATGCCAAGCTAATAGCGATCGCAAGTGCGGGTTGCCCTCAACAATAGAAATATGGATCGATACCACTTGAGTTTCTGCCCCATTACTGCACAGATTGACACATTGTCAGGGTATCAGAATTAATGTCAAGATGTTGTAACAATCGTAACATTCGTCAGCCGTCAGCTTTTTAGCTATCAAGCATCGGTGGTCGGTGGTCGATGGCAAATTAGGTTACATTTCATCTTTGTATCGTTGACAATTAAAATTAAATGGAATTAAGCGATCGCATCCTCTTGGTGGATGATGTACCAGAAAATCTCTTACTCACTGAAGTTAACTCAACACTAACCTTGTTTGAGAACACTGGTAGGCAATTCCCGCCCATGGTTAATTAAGAAAAATAAACTGTAGTGAAATATACGGTTTTGACCTGTTCTAATGGGGATAGATAGGGGAAAAAAAATCATGTCGAAATCACTCTTTACCGATGCCAGCAGTCGCTTAGAACGGGCCCTTAAGTATGTCTCCATTTCCGATGATGCGATCGAGCGGTTAAAATATCCCAAAGCTAGTCTTAGCGTCTCCATACCCGTCCGTATGGACAACGGCACTTTAAGAATCTTCCAAGGCTACCGCGTCCGCTACGATGACACCCGCGGCCCCGGCAAGGGGGGTGTGCGCTATCATCCCAACGTCAGCATTGATGAGGTGCAGTCCCTGGCCTTTTGGATGACCTTTAAATGCGCCCTGCTGGATTTGCCCTTTGGTGGGGCTAAGGGCGGCATTACCCTAAATCCGAAAGAATTGTCAAAAGCCGAGTTAGAACGCCTTAGCCGGGGCTATATCGAGGGTATAGCCGACTTTATCGGTCCCGATGTCGATATTCTTGCCCCCGATGTCTATACCAACGAGATGATCATGGGTTGGATGATGGACCAGTACAGCATCATTCAGCGTAAAATTAGTCCGGCGGTGGTGACGGGGAAACCTTTAACCATGGGAGGCAGTCGCGGCCGCGATACGGCGACGGGAACGGGGGCTTTTCATGTTATTAACTCTCTTTTGCCGAAATTAGATAAAAAACCCGCTAATACTACCGTAGCCGTGCAAGGATTCGGTAACGCTGGGGCTGTAGTAGCGGATCTCCTCGCCAAAGCCGGTTATCAAGTGGTGGCGGTAAGTGATTCCCAGGGCGGCATTTATCGGGAAAAAGGCCTAGATATTGCCAGTATTCGTGAGTATAAACAGGAACATCGCGGAATTACTGCTATTTACTGTGAGGGTACTGTGTGTAATATCTTAGAACACGAGGCGATTAGTAATGAAGAATTATTAGCCCTAGATGTGGATGTTTTGATTCCGGCTGCCCTAGAAAACCAAATTACCGCCGAAAATGCCGATCGCGTGCGGGCAAAATATATCTTTGAAGTGGCCAACGGTCCCACTACCTCAGAAGCCGATCGCATTTTAGACTCAAAAGGAATTCTCGTTTTCCCCGATATTTTGGTTAACGCGGGTGGGGTAACGGTGAGTTATTTTGAATGGGTGCAAAATCGCAGCGGTCTTTATTGGCAATTAAACGAGATAAATGAGCGCTTAAAAGAAAGAATAGTGACAGAAGCCGAAAAAGTCTGGTCTTTCGCTCAGGAATTCGATATATCTCTGCGTACCGCCGCCTACGCCCACGCTATTGATCGTCTCGGTGAAGCCCTAGATGCCAAGGGAACCCGCGACTATTACCAAAATAAGACGAGAGCTTAAGGTCGTCGGTCGTCAGGAAATAGGGTGATAGGGTTTTGGGGTGATAGGGTGATGAGACAGCTTCCCCACTTCCCCACACCCTGTCCCCAGGAAAAACTTTTTGCCGCAAACCCTAAATATGGTCGAGCATGATGCCAGTTCAATTATCGTTGCCGTTGTATCATCAACTTTCTCAACCAGAGGTGATTGAATACTTGACCAGCGATGGGTCAACGGGCTTATCAGCAGAAGAAGTGGCTAGTCGCTACGAAAAATATGGCCAGAATGAACTGCGATTTAAGCCGGGGAAACCAGCTTGGCTGAGATTTTTGGGGCAATTTCATCAGCCACTACTCTATATTCTCCTGCTTGCGGGTACTATTAAGGCATTTTTAGGGTCTTGGACGAATGCCTCGGTGATTTGGGGAGTTAACCTGATCAATGCCATTATTGGCTATGTGCAGGAAGCTAAGGCGGAAGGTGCGATCGCTTCCCTAGCCAAGGCCGTAACCACAGAAGCGACCGTGTTGCGAGAGGGACAAACCCTCCGGATTCCATCTCGGGATTTGGTGCCGGGAGATATCGTTTTATTGGCATCGGGGGATAAAGTACCGGCGGACTTGAGGCTGCTGAAAGTCCGCAATTTGCAGGTGGATGAGTCTGCCCTGACCGGGGAATCCTTGCCCGGGTCAAAAGCGATCGAACCCTTACCCGGGGATACGCCCCTAGCAGAACGGACAAACATGGCCTACGCAGGGAGTTTTGTTACCTTTGGACAGGGCAAAGGGATTGTTGTCTCTACGGCCAACGCCACCGAAGTGGGGCAGATTTCCCAGTCGATGGAAAGCCGAGTCAGCCTTAGCACACCCCTGACCCGTAAATTTGCCCAATTTAGCCGCACCCTACTCTACGCAATTTTGACCCTAGCAACCTTGACCTTTGCCATCGGGTTAGGACGGGGGAAATCTTGGATCGATATGTTTGAAGCTGCCGTTGCCCTGGCAGTGAGTGCGATTCCAGAAGGGCTGCCGGCAGTGGTAACGATTACCTTGGCAATTGGGGTCAACCGCATGGCCCGTCGTCATGCGATTATTCGTAAACTGCCCGCAGTGGAAGCATTGGGGAGTGCGACCGTCATTTGTTCCGACAAAACTGGAACCCTAACGGAAAATCAAATGACTGTACAGTCGATTTATACTGAAGGGCAATATTACGCCGTTAGTGGTGGTGGCTATAGTCCCAAGGGCGAAATTAGTCTGATTACCGATGGCAACCCCAGCAGCCCATTTGCAGAGGAATTACCGCCGGCCCTGGGGGATTGTCTGGTAGCTGGTTTGCTTTGTAATGACTCCGGGCTAAAACAAAGGGGAGAAGATTGGTCAGTGGTGGGGGATCCTACGGAAGGGGCGCTGATTGCGGCCGCTGCCAAAGCAGGTCTCAGTCAATTGGGGCTATTGTCTTTAACCCCACGATTGGATGCAATTCCCTTTGAATCTGAGTACCAATACATGGCAACCCTGCATGATGGGATACCTCGTCTGATCTATGTCAAGGGATCGGTTGAGTCGCTAATGCGTCGTTGTTCCCAGATGATCGATCGCTATGGTCAGATGACCGCGCTGAACGCCCAACAGATCGAGCAAGCGGTAGAAACGATGGCAGGGCAGGGTTTACGGGTGCTTGCCTTCGCCAAAAAAGCAGCCGCGACCCATCAGCATTCTATCGACCATGAGGATATCGAAACAGGCTTGGTGTTTCTAGGATTACAGGGCATGATTGACCCGCCTCGTCCAGAGGCGATCGCTGCCGTTCATGCCTGTCAAACTGCCGGGATTCGGGTCAAGATGATTACTGGTGATCATCTTGTCACGGCACGGGCGACCGCGGAACGGATGGGCATTAAAACGGCAGCACAAGTCTTAGCATTTGAGGGAAAAGAATTAGCGCAAATGGATAATCATCAACTGGCCCAAGCGGTGGTCGATGGATCGGTATTTGCCAGGGTTGCCCCTACCCAAAAACTGCAACTGGTGGAAGTACTCCAGTCTCAAGGGGAAATCGTGGCGATGACCGGCGATGGTGTCAATGATGCGCCGGCTCTCAAGCAGGCCGATATCGGCATTGCCATGGGGAAAGGGGGAACGGAAGTCGCCAGGGAATCTGCTGATATGCTCCTCACTGATGATAACTTTGCCTCGATCAAGGCCGCTGTCGAAGAAGGACGCACCGTTTATCAAAATTTACGCAAAGCGATATCTTTTCTCTTGCCTGTCAATGGTGGCGAATCGATGACGATTCTGATCAGTACCTTACTAGCACGAGATTTACCCATCCTCTCCCTACAAGTACTCTGGTTGAACATGATCAACTCGGTCACGATGACTGTTCCCCTGGCCTTTGAAGCAAAATCCCCCAGCATTATGCAGTCACCACCACGCAATCCCAATGAACCTTTGATCACCAAAAAACTATTGCGCCGAATTTTGGCTGTTTCATTGTTTAACTGGATTCTGATTTTTGGTATGTTTGAGTGGGCTAAATCGACCACAGGAGATATTGCCGTTGCCCGCACAATGGCAATTCAATCCCTTGTGGCAGCACGGGTTATCTATCTGCTCAGTATCAGCCAATTAGGGATGAGCCTAGTGGACTACCTACGTCGTCAGTCAACCTCGATTACTAATGCACCAATCCTAATTTTGGGGATTGTGGCTGCTGTTGCCCTACAAATTTTGTTTAGTCAATGGGGGGTGATGAACAGTCTGTTTGCAACGGCGACCCTAACCGCTTATCAATGGCTAATCTGTTTGTTGCCGATGCCGCTCATGGTACTTTGGGCAATTTTTGCCAATGTTATCGATCCTCCTGATTGTCAGGGGAAATAACTAGGGTTTGCGGCAAAAAGTTTGTTGGTGGGGTTAGAAGTAAGGAGCCGGTCGTCGGTCGTTTGAGGCTTTGTTGCCCTCTCTTTTTGTACCAGTTTATGTACTAAAAGAAGGATAATGCAAGGTTTTTGGCTCTCCCCGGTTTGGTGGGTAAAATGTATTCTAAGATACATTCCTCCTAGCGAGGGGGTGGAACGAACCACAAAGACACAAAGATCGATCGATCCTATGTAAGTCAAACTTATCACACAGAACCTAGAAGAGCCTAATTTTTACTTATCTGTAGCCAACATTGGGTTAGGAGACAGTATTCTCCGAGTCGGGAGTCAGCTTTATTCTCCCCACACCCCACACCCCACACCCCACACCCCACACCCCACTGTGCAGGGGGATTATTTTCTAGAGAATAAAACGTAAAAACAGGGAATAATAAACAGAGTTAACAGAGTTGCTAAAGACAAACCCGAAAAAACGACAATTCCTAAAGGTTGCAGGAATTCCCCCCCCTCTCCTAATCCTAAAGCGAGGGGAAATAAACCTAAAACCGTGGTCACGGTAGTCATTAAAATCGGTCGTAAACGTTGGGGAGCGGCCTTTAAAATGGCTTGTAGTCGAGTAAAACCGAATTCTTGCCGCAATTGATTGGCTAATTCCACCATAATAATCCCGTTATTAACCACAATCCCCACCAATAACACCACCCCGACGATGACAATGGCATTAATCGGGGTTTTGGTCAAATATAGTCCAAAAATTCCCCCCGCTAGGGCCAAAGGAACGGTTAACATAATCACCAAAGGGTCTATGAGCGAGTTATACTGGACGGCCATGACTACAAAGACTAAAAATACCGATAAACCCGCTAATAAACCCAAAGAACCCTGAATTTCTTGATTAGAGATGGCAGCAGCACTGGGTAAAATGCTGATACCATCGGGTAAGGGAGTGGAATTTAAAACCGATTGTACCCCTGCGAGTGCGTCACTTAATTTCGCACCCTCGACTAAACTGCCGATAATAATAAAAACTTGACGCTGATTAATTCTCTGGATGACTGCTGGGGTTTTTCCCCCTTCAATCCTAGCGATATCTGCTAATTTTAAGTCTTCTTGCCTATTGACAAAAATAGGTATTTGTGAGATATCACTAATTTTTTGCCGCGAGTTGGGGTCCAATTGCACTCGGATATCGATTAATCTTTCTCCCCGTTGCAGTTGGGTGGGGATTGATCCTTGAATAGCGGTCCGTAGCGTTTGTCCCACTTCCAGGGTACTCAATCCCAAACTATTTAAGCGGGTCCAATCGGGTTTAATCTGGATTTCCGGTTGTCTGGGGTCAGCATCGGGACGAAAACGCGCACTAGGGACTTTTTCATCGAGAATACTGAGGATTTCTTCACCAGCTTGCTCTAAAGTTTTCCCATCTCGTCCCTGTAACATCACATCCACGTCAGCACCAACGGAGGGAGAGTTATTAAGAATAATACCGCGCACTTGACCGGGGGTGAGACGCAAACGCACGTTAACGAGGTTTAATTGCTCTAGTGCTTTGCTCATGCGTTCGATATACGCTTCTGTATTAGTGCCTTGTTTGAGATTAATCGTACTAGAACCGCGCAAAATATTTTCATTGGTAGTTGTGCCAAAAAGAGAACCGCCACTGGTAGTAAAAACGTACTTAGTCTCTGGTTGTGATAATAAAATCTTTTCTACTTCCCGCATCACCTGACGGTTAGTATTTAAATTGGTACCAGGGGGAAATTGAGCAAAAACGTTCACCTGTCCGGTTTGAATACGACTAAAGACTTCCTGGGGGATATATTGCCAGAGATAGAAACTACTTCCCCCTAAAATTAAAAAGGCCAGCAGGATAACAGGTATTCTGTAGTGGATGATTTTAGCTAAAAAACGACCGTAGAGGATGGTTAAACCTTCTAGACGTTGACTAAAGACTTTTAAGAGCCAAAATCGCTGAATGCCACTAGAAACCCGCATATTTAACAAACGACTGGCCAACATGGGAACAACGGTTAACGCACACAGGAGAGAAGCAGCCACAGCAAAACTGATAGTGAGGATAATCTCGTTAAACAGTAGGGAAATAAAACCACCCAGTAATAAAAATGGCAGGATAGAGACGAGATTAGTCGCAGTGGAGGCCACTAAAGCGGATTCTACCTCTTGGCTGCTATTCCGGGCAATTTCTAAAAAATCTCGCTTATTTTGGTTTTGACTAACTTTGAGGGCAATATTTTCCAGCATGACGATGGAATTATCCACCACGATACCCACCCCTAGGGCCAATCCTCCCAAACTAAACACATTTATCGATAACCCGAATAACTTCATACAGATAATTGCGACGAGGGTAGAAAGAGGAATCGCTAGGATAATGATAAAAGTCTGTCGCAGGGAACCGAGAAAGACGAATACAGTCAATCCTGCTAGAATTGTCCCCGCTAGTCCCGAAGAAACCACGTTATTAACCGCGTTTTGGATAAATACAGACTCATCGCTAGTGGGGACGACTTGTATTCCCCCGGTCATTAACCCGGATTTTTTTAATTCTGTAATGCGTTTTTTGACCCCTTCTACCACAGCAATCGTGTTCGCATTCGGTTGTTTTTGGACGCTAACCCTGACGGCATTTTTTCCATTTAGGGTGACAAAAATTCTTTGTTCTTCTGTCCCATCGATAACTCTGGCCACATCCCGCAGATAGATTTTTTCTTCGGGATTATTACTATCGGTCAGTGCTAAATCTTGGATATCCGCTACGTTTTTAAATTTCCCCACCGCACGGGTTAAAGGTTCCCCAGTTTCTCCCTCTAGTCGGCCCCCAGAGATGTCCTGATTGCGTCTTTTTAGGGTGTCTAAAACCTGATTTAATCCCACTCCCAGAGATTGTAATCGCTGCAGGTCAATATTAACTTGAATTTCTTCTCTAACTCCCCCAATCACGTCCACCACTGCAACTCCTCCCACAAATCCTAATTCTCTCCCTAATTCTTCATCAGCAAATAATCTTAAATCTTTTAGGGGTAGGGTATCAGAAACGAGAGCAAATTCATAGACGGGTAAACGAGAGGGTTCAAATTTGTTTAAGCGCGGTTCCTCAATAATATCGGGTAAATTTTGTCGGACACGATTAAAACTTTCGGTAGCTTCATTTAAAGCGACATTTAAATCTCCCCCTGGTTGAAAAAATAAATCTACTCGCATCCTTCCCTCGCGAGTTTCTGAATAAACTTGCACTACTCCCTCGGTGGCACTCATTCCTTCTTCTAGGGGTTTAGTTACTTCTTCGAGAATAACTTCCGGGGAAACTCCCGGGACATTCATCCTTAAACTAATGCGAGGATAAGTGATAGAAGGAAGCAAATCTACTTGTAAACGATTTAGAAAAAAAAGACCGATGATGATAACTGCTATAGTTAACATCAATACTCCTATGTGACGACGAATTGATAGACCGCTTAGGGAGATGTTTTCTAACATGATTACCTATGGGGGAGAGTAAACAGTGAACAGTAAACAGTAAACCCATAACTGATAACTGATAACTGATAACTGATTAATTGTGCATAACTCGACCGAAACTCCATAATTTTTGATAATAATGACGACTGACGCTATCCCTATCATCGGTGAGTAGATTGATAGCGATACCATTGTTACCTGTTTCTTTTCCTGAACTGTGGATATATTGATTATTCCCTAGATATAAAGCCACATGATTAACTCTTTTATCACCAAAGAAAATTAAATCTCCTGGGAGTAATTCCTCTCGGTTTATTTTTTGACAAAAAGCCTCCTGTTGATAGGAATCCCTCGGCAACCAAATGCCAAAAGTGGCAAAAGCAGCCTGGATTAATCCTGAGCAATCGTAATTAGGTGCAAGGGTTCCACCCCAGAGATAATGATTGGTACAATTCATTGCTTCCTGAGTAAAAGAGATAATCTCAGGAATATGTTTTTCTATGTCCGAACGAGTTAGAGGAATTTTTTGATAAGCTGTGGTGGCCGCCGCAATTGCATCTAAATCTTCTCTGCATAACCAAGCTAAATAATTATCTTCCCTTAGCTGAATTTGTAGCCCTTTTTCGGTAATTTCTAGGGAAATAAATTTTAATTTTCTTCCCCGTTGTGCTTGGGTAGCTAACTCTTGACAACTGGGAGAATTGTAGAGATTTAAGTCTCTTAGACAGAGATATTCCTGGGTAGATGATGGGGGAAGGGAGATGATTTGCATAAAAAATAGCTCAGAATTTATTGACAGAAAAAACTGCATTACTAGCCAAAAGCAAAGGGATAACAACGAGGAGAATAACCTTAGTTCGTTCTGTCATCTTCAAGTTTCCACCTCTCTTAATTCGGCTCTCTTATTCTTTGTGTGAGCAGTTTAACTTACTATAGAAGCGATCAATCTTTGTGTCCTCTGTGTCTGGAGTGGTTCCTTCCACTCGCTCGCCAGCAGGACTGTATCTTAGAATACATTTTACCCACCAAACCTAAGAGAGCCTTAATTCTTGGCCATAAAGATAATCTATAACCGAACTGAATCCCTGAAAAATTATTAAACCTATGGCATAATTAACCTTTCAGGGTTCAAAAACTGCAAAAATAAGGCTTAAATGGCATACAATCGGTGAATAGAGCGTTTAATCGTTTATTATTCGTTTTTAATTTTCCTGACTACTGGCTACTGGCTACCGACACCTAACCCTAACAACAATTTTTGATTTTTACAACAGGTCTAGGATAGCCAGTTCCTTAACAATATGTTACGATAGCCGGCGAGAGGGGGTGGCCAATATCTGGAACTTTTGCTCTAGAGATAGATTCTAGGGATCAACAGTCACCTCCTAGAGTAAGCTTTTAATCAGATGTTGAGGTTAGTCTATGGCCAATGTTTCCGGGCGGTTTGAAAAGCAAGAATACAGCCAAAACTCAGAAAATACCGTCGCGGTGGTCAGTTCAGTCATGTCCGGTTTAAAAAAAGCATCTCCCCTGCAAAAGGGCTTATTTTGGGGAATAACCCTCAGTTTTACCGCCCTAGTTTCCGCCACTGTTGGGGCTGCCGTCGCTTTAATTAGTCCCTTACCCGCACCAATTGGGGCCATCTTCCAAAAAACATCTTTTCCCATCCAAACAGACATCCTTGAGGATCAAGCTTGGAATAGCTTAATCAATCAGCAGCTTTCTCGTCCTGTTAATATTTTAGTTATGGGCATCGATCGAGTTTTAGATGCCAAAAACAGCGACGATGTATTTAAAGGTCGCAGCGATACCATGCTCCTAGTGCGCTTCGATCCTAGCGATAAAACCGTGAGAATGTTGTCTATCCCTCGCGATAGCCGCGTCAGAATCCCCGGCCACGGTTTCACTAAAATCAACGATGCTAACGTTCACGGTGGACCAACTCTAGCGGCAGAAGTGGTCAATAATACTTTAGGGGATGTCACCGTTGATCGCTATGTGCGGGTGACTACCGATGCCTTTAAGGAATTAGTCGATTTAGTCGGGGGTATAGAGGTTTATGTACCCGAACGAATGTATCATAAAGATGTCACCCAAAAATTAGAAATTGATTTACAAGAGGGTTGGCAAAATCTCAACGGCGACCAAGCAGAACAATTTGCCCGTTTTCGTAACCCGCAATACGGCGATATTGGTCGCGTACAAAGACAACAAATTTTATTAAAAGCACTTCAAAAAAAGATTTTTAGTCCGACAATTCTCCCCAGTCTCCCGAAAGCAGTACAGGTTTTACAACAATATATCGATACGAACTTAAGCGTCGAGGAAATGCTGGCTATCGCCAATTTTGGCCGGGAAATTAAACAGGATAACTTAAGAATGATCCTACTCCCCGGCCGGTTTAATAACCTCGAGGAATACGATGGTCGCAGTTATTGGATTTTGAACCGTCGCGAAATTAGAACCATTGTGGCTAATAATTTTACCGATAACTATGGGGGGGGAGAAACCTCCGTTTATAGTCTGCGGATTGCCATTCAAAATGCCACCAATACCAAAGGTTTAGCCCGTCGTACTCGTGATTATCTGGCCAAACAGGGCTACACAAATGTTTATATTAGCGATGACTCCTCCCAAAAGCTAGAAACCACGGCGATTATTGCCCAAAAAGGTGATATTCAGTCCGCTAACCTCTTGAAAAATCAATTGGGAATCGGTAAAGTAGAATCATCCTCCACTGGTGCTTTAGACTCAGACCTAACTATTCGGGTGGGTGATGATGTGGCCCAGTTTTTTGACGCTCAACAGTAACAATGTTGAAAAATTTTTTCAGTCTGGTTTTAATTATTTTGCTGGCGATTCTTTGGCTACTTTTCGCGGCCCGTCCGGTGGCCTTGGCCCAAGATAAAACGATTAACTATAGTTTTGCCCAGCTGCAAGATCGGGATTTTTCCCATCAGGATTTGCGCGGAGGGGTTTTCGCAGCTGCCGCAATGCGGGGAGTTAACCTAGAAGGGTCCGATTTATCCTATAGCATTCTCACCGAGGCTGTCCTCTTAAAAGCTAACTTAAAAGGGGCCGATTTAACCGCCTCTTTGGTAGATAGAGTTACCCTCGATTTTGCCGATTTAACTAACACTATTTTTACCGATGCGATCGCTACTCGCAGCCGTTTTTATGACACAATTATTACTGGGGCCGATTTCACTAACGCGGTCATTGATAACTATCAGGTCAAGTTAATGTGTGAACGGGCCGATGGCATTAATCCAGTCACAGGAGTGGCCACCAGGGATAGTTTAGGCTGTAATTAGGGTTTGCTGAATAAATCTAAAAACCTTGTTGGGTAATAATTTTAGACTTTTTATCAATCAAAAAGTACCAGATCTGGGAGTGATCGGGGGGAAAATCCCTAGACTTTTTCCCTGAAAATTAGGTAATTGACCCCCTCAAAACCCCACACCCCACACCCCACACCCTGTCCCCACAAAAAACTTTTTGCCGCAAACCCTAATTAGCAATTCCGGGCAGATTCTGGCTGACGGCACAAAAATAGCCTACCCCCTACACTCCGGCTATCTCGATCAAGACAGCAGGGGTGTAGAATGAAAATACTGAGCGAGGCTAGAGAAAGGAGAGAGACTCTTGATAATCGTCATCGATAACTATGATAGTTTTACCTACAATTTAGTCCAGTATTTGGGAGAATTAGCCTCCGAGTTCCCGATCGCCTTGCCGATCGAGGTCTATCGTAATGATAAAATCGATCTGGCCACGATCGAACAAATGCGGCCGGATGGGATTGTCATTTCCCCCGGTCCTGGTCGTCCGGTCGATGCGGGCATATCTCTGGAATTAATCGCCAAATTTGGCCCCCATTTGCCGATTTTGGGGGTCTGTCTGGGTCATCAAAGTATCGGTCAGGTATTCGGGGGGGATGTGGTCCGGGCCCCGGTCTTGATGCACGGCAAAACTTCCCCAATCTATCACAACAGTGAAGGGGTATTTCAAGGCTTAGAAAATCCTTTTACTGCCACCCGTTACCATAGTTTAGTGATCGATCGCTCCACCATGCCGGATAATTTAGAGATCACGGCCTGGGTGGAAGATGGCACGGTCATGGGAGTCCGTCATCGGGATTACCCCCAGATTCAAGGGGTACAATTCCATCCCGAAAGTATTTTAACCACTGCCGGCAAGGAACTTTTAAGAAACTTTCTCCGATCCCTCTAGTGTTTACTAATCGCCAACCCCTGAAATTAACCTTAACTTGATTAATTCTGCATCTATATTTATGAAAAGGCGAGATTTTATCTTATCGGCGGGGACAAGTTTCTTAACCGTGGCAGTAAGCTCTGTTTTAGCGGAAACTAAACCCAAACCCACTAACCCCACTCCCGCTCAAAAACCCGATGATTCCCTCTTAGTTCAATGGTTGGGTCATAGTTGCTTTTTATTCACCGGAGGAGGACAAAGAGTCCTAGTTAATCCCTTCCGGGCCATTGGTTGTACGGCGGGTTTTCCTTTGCCAAAAGTAGAAGCAGATATCGTTTTAATTAGTAGTCAACTGTGGGATGAAGGGGCTGCCGAGGGTTTACCCGGTAATCCGAAAATTTTGTTTGAGCCGGGGGCCTACGATCTGGGTAAATTAAAATTCCAGGGTATTAGTATCGCCCATGATCGCATGGGAGGGCAACGTTTCGGCATGAATGTGGCCTGGCGTTGGACCCAAGCGGGGATTAGTATTGTCCATTTAGGGGGGGCAGCGGCCCCAATTGAATTAGAACAAAGAATTCTGCTGGGTTCGCCGGATTTAGCTTTTATTCCCGTGGGAGGTGGTCCAAAAAATTATAATCCCCAAGAGGCAAAACAGGCGATCGAAGTTTTACAACCGCGAATAGCTGTCCCGACGCAATACTTCACCAGTGCCGCCGATAAAAATGCCTGTGAATTGGTGTCTGTAGATGAGTTTCTCAAGTTAGTCAAGGATAAAAATATCCGTTTAATCGGGGACAATAAATTACGGATTCGTGCCGCCGATTTACCGAAAAAAGGGACGCTCATTCGCGTGTTTGACTACCGCAATCTGTTAGAGAAATCCTAACTTTTAGGAGCCATTGACCTAGGACTGCTTTAGAGCATCTCCTAGTTCTCTAAAAATTGCTTTAACAATCTTATTAAAAATGTTTTTGCTGAAAGAATCTCGCTCTTTTTTTAGACAGGGATGGACAATTGCAGTTTTACTAATTGCCCTGCTTGTTTCCCTGCCAATTTTATCGGTGGCCAGTAGTTTATTAACTAATTCCAGTCAAGTCTGGCAACATCTGATCGAAACTGTTCTCTGGGATTATCTAGTTAATTCTTTTTGGTTAATGTGCGGGGTGGGCAGCGGCGTTTTAATCATCGGTGTTGGCACCGCTTGGTTAATAACGATGTGTCAATTTCCCGGTCGTCAACAATTTCAATGGTTATTATTACTACCCCTTGCCGCTCCTGCCTATCTCTTGGCCTATACTTATACCAATATGATGGACTATTTTGGTCCGGTGCAGACGTTCTTAAGAAGTGTTTTCGCTTGGAATAGTGTCGAAGATTATTGGTTTCCTAATATCCGTTCTCTTTGGGGGGGGATTCTGATGTTAATACTGGTGCTTTATCCCTACGTTTATCTGTTAGCAAGGGTCGGTTTTTTAGAACAATCTGTCTGCACAGTGGAGGCAAGTCGCTCCCTGGGATGTAATCCTTGGCGCAGTTTTTTTACCGTCGCTTTACCCCTAACAAGACCGGCAATTATGGCAGGATTAGCCCTAGCTTTAATGGAAACTCTAAACGATTTTGGTACGGTGCAGTATTTCGGTATTAATGCTTTTACTACGGGAATTTATAATACTTGGTTCGGTATGGGTGATCGCATAGCGGCGGGACAGTTATCAACAGTTTTAATGGTATTTATCCTCGTTTTAGTTTTCCTTGAACAATCCTCCCGTCGTCAAGCTCGTTACTATGAAATGACCAATCGTTTCCAGTCACCGACTAAGTACGAACTAGGATTTGTTCGCAGTTTTTTGGCAATGTTATCCTGTTTTGTGCTGGTATTTATGGGGTTTATTGCCCCTGCTTTTTATCTAGCTTATCTAGCCTTTAATCATGCCCAAGAAACTTTTAATAATGACTTTTTTAGTCTCTCGGGAAACAGTTTTTTTCTGGCTAGTTTAAGCGCAATTATTGCGGTACTTTTAGCTTTAATTCTCGCCTACGGAGAAAGACTTAATCCGAATAAAACTCTTAAGGGTTCTGTGCGGATTGCGGCCGCTGGTTATGCTATCCCCGGCATTGTTATCGCCGTGGGGGTTTTAATTCCTCTCGGTAAATTAGATAACTTTTTCAATCAAGGATTAAATATCAATTTAATTCTGAGCGGCACGATTTTCTGTCTAATTTTTGCCTATATTGTCCGGTTTTTAGCCGTAGCTTTTTCCACATTAGAATCGAGTTTAAGTAAAATTAAACCTAGTTTAGATGATGCTTCCCGCAGCCTTGGCTATGGCACTGGTGCCACTTTAATTAAAGTGCATATTCCTCTTTTGTCGGGGGGGTTATTGACGGCAGCCATGTTAGTTTTTGTCGATGTGATGAAGGAATTACCGGCTACTTTGGTCCTAAGACCTTTTAATTTTGATACCCTAGCGGTGCGCGTTTATCAATACGCCAGTGATGAACGTTTGGTGGAAGCAGCAGCCCCGGCCCTGGCCATTGTCCTAGTGGGATTAATTCCAGTAATTTTTTTAAGTTGGCAAATTTCCCGACGGGCGATCGATTAAAGTGGTGGTCGATTCCTAGACCAGTTGGCGATCGGCCAGCAGCTTAGTTCTATTTAGGGTTTGCGGCAAAAAGTTTGTTGGTGGGGTTAGGAGACAGGAGACAGGAGACAGGAGATTATTTTATTTATTCTCCCCACACCCCACACCCCACACCCCACACCCTGCCTCCACGAAAAACTTTGTCGGTAAATCCTAGTTCTATAGTCTAGTACAAAATAATGTTACAGTTCTTGACAAGACTACTAGAGAGGGGGGGTGTCAGTGATAGGATTCCCTAAAACCCCTTTTCTTTATTTGTGTAGAGAGAACAACATCCTATGACAGAACTTTCTGGAAAAGCTCCCAAGTTCGGTGGCAGCACGGGCGGTTTACTCGCCAAAGCCGATCTGGAAGAAAAGTACGCCATCACCTGGACAAGCAGCAAAGAACAAGTCTTTGAAATGCCCACCGGTGGCGCCGCTATCATGAACGAAGGCGAAAATCTCCTCTATTTGGCCCGCAAAGAACACGCGCTCGCTCTTGGTACCCAATTCCGGACGAAATTTAAGCCCAAAATCGAAGATTACAAAATCTATCGGATTTATCCCAGTGGTGAAGTGCAGTATCTCCACCCTGCTGATGGTGTCTTCCCCGAAAAAGTTAACGCTGGTCGTGAATTTTTCGGCAAAAAAGACCGCAATATCGGCAAAAACCCCGAACCAGCGACAATTAAGTTCTCTGGTGTAACTCCCTACGAAGCATAAATAAACCCTAAAATCGAGAGTGGGGAGTTAGATTTAGAAGCTATTTAGCCCCAAGATTTGACTTCCGACTCTCGATTTCTCTGATCGCAATCGGCTACAAGTGTTGTGCTATCCGTTTCCTGAACCATCAAAATATGATCTTCCCCGACTTCGATCGCTTTCGTGAACTGGCTGGCCAAGGTAACTTTATTCCTGTCTATCAAGAATGGGTCGCTGACCTAGAAACACCCGTTTCGGCCTGGTATAAAGTTTGTGCCGATCAAGCCTACAATTTTTTATTAGAGTCGGTGGAAGGGGGCGAAACCTTGGGACGCTACAGCTTTTTAGGCGGCGATCCCGTCTGGGTATTGGAAGCGCGGGGAAACACCACCACCCAAACTTTTCGCAATGGTTCTCAAGAGATTTTTTCGGGGGATCCTTTCGAGATTTTAACCCAATGTTTAGCCCCGATTGTGCCGGTTAAATTGCCGCAATTACCCGCCGGAATAGGGGGGTTATTTGGTTTTTGGGGTTATGAATTAATTAATTGGATTGAACCGCGAGTGCCTATTTATCCCGCTACGGATGCGGATCTACCGGATGGTATTTGGATGCAGGTGGATAATCTGATTATTTTCGATCAAGTTAAACGGAAAATCTGGGCGATAGCTTATGCCGATATCCGGGGTAATAATCCCGATTTAGCAGCCGCTTATCAAGCGGCTTGCGATCGAGTGACACAGTTAGTTCTGAAGTTACGATTACCCCTACCAACTAATGCCAAAACCCTAGAATTATTACCAGTTGGCCAGGGAAAAGAATTAGTTTATGAAAGCAATACAACTCAGGAAAAATTCTGTCAAAATGTCCTAAAAGCCAAGGATTATATCAAAGCGGGGGATATTTTTCAGGTGGTTATTTCCCAGCGTTTAAATGCCAATTATCATGGTCATCCCTTCGATTTATATCGTTCCTTGCGTCTGATTAATCCTTCTCCCTACATGGCTTTTTATAACTTTAAGGATTGGCAAATTATTGGCTCTAGTCCTGAAGTGATGGTTAAGGCAGAACGGGACGAATTAGGTAAAATAAGAGCTACGGTCAGACCAATTGCTGGAACCCGTCGCCGGGGACAAAACTTCGGTGAAGATCAAGCTTTAGCAATAGATTTATTGCAAGATCCCAAAGAAATTGCCGAGCATATTATGTTAGTGGATTTGGGGAGAAATGATCTAGGTCGGGTGTGCGATCGAGGTACGGTCAAAGTGGATGAATTAATGATAATTGAACGTTATTCCCACGTTATGCACATTGTTAGTAATGTGGTGGGGGATTTAGCAACCAATAAAAGTGCTTGGGATTTATTAAAAGCTTGTTTTCCGGCGGGAACTGTCAGTGGGGCCCCGAAAATTCGCGCTATGGAAATTATTCATGAATTAGAACCCTGTCGTCGTGGTCCCTATTCAGGGGTTTATGGTTACTACGATTTCGAGGGACAGTTAAATAGTGCCATCACAATCCGCACTATGATTGTTCGTCCCCAGGGTAATCAAAATTATCTGGTTTCTGTGCAAGCGGGAGCGGGGTTAGTAGCCGATTCTGAGCCGGAGAAAGAGTATGAAGAAACCCTCAACAAAGCGAGGGGTTTATTGGAGGCAATTCGCTGTTTAAGTTAGGGTTTGCTGAAAAAGCTTTTCCTGGGGGCAGGGTGTGGGGTGTGGGGTGTGGGGTTTTACCGATTTTGAGGTAGTCAGTTGCCTAATTTTCAGGGAAAAAGTACCTGAATTTTGCCCCCGATCCCCGCAATGGCTGGCACTTTTTGAGGGGAAAAAAGTCTAAAAGTCTTATCCAACAAGGTTTTTAGATTTATTCAGCAAGCCCTAAGTTAGATTTTTTAGACCGGGATCATCCTTCTCTATTTAACCTCATTAGCAGAAACGATCGGAGCCTTGAATAACTTGAGAGGAAAAATACTTAATTGGTAGCTCTGGGGGAAACTCTGGTGCTGACAGAGTATTTAACTTTATCTTTATCGGTATCTCCAGTAGTCAGATTTACCTCAGCGTTGGCATTCAAAATCACTTGATTACCACCCGCGCGAATACAGGCATAAAAACCGTCCACAGTATCTGCGGGGATTCGGGTAAAACCCGTAGGACAATTGGGGTTATTAGCAGCCGCTGCTAACCTATCGGTGACGGGGGAAGGTATCCAAGAATTAATATCATAGTTGCCATCTTCGTCCAAGTTTGGACCATAGCGCCACAAGACTAGACCGGTCAAGCTATCTTGAGTCCGACTGTTTTGGGTATAGTAAACGATCTGGTTGGGGAGCGGCTGACTGAGATCGTTGGGGTTAGGAATTTGGAAAGCAAGAACTGCTCGCGCTTCTTCTGTTCGCGCTTCTTCAGGCACGCTCTCGATCGCCGCTGCCGTGGCTTCAGAATCAGCGATAGTTTTTGCCCGTCTCACTTCATCTGAAACAAACTCTAGAGTACGATTAAGATTATTTTGGATTTCAGTACCAGCATTAGCTCGATAGTTACTTCTGAGCAGGTTAGTTACGCCAATTCCCGCCACCGAGATGGCAATCAGCATCATCGAACTTGCTAGTAAAACCTCTGTAATTGTAAAACCTGCTTGTCGAACCAGTTGGTGAGCTTGTCGAACTGGTTGGTGAGCTTGTCGAACCAACCGAGCGGATTTTTTTGGTAAACGGCCTAGGTGATTGATGTACCCTAAATAAAAACGCATAGTTTTAACCCGTGCCAATTTCTCTGTTCTGTACCCCCCTAAATATTTGGTATTTATTGCAGTCACAGAGGTTTTATTCAACTATCGGTCAATCAACTCAAAAGGTGTTTTCAGAAACCACTGAAAACTTACTACCACCTACTGCCTTCAAAATTTCCCTAGAAAACTCCCGATCAAAAATTTCTTGACCTAACTAACTTCACCACTAACCACATCATAGCCTAAAAAAATTCCATAGATAGTAATTGAAGTATGGCCAGAGAGCTGATTTTGTTCACAGCTATTATGGGAGTAAGTGGTTTTACAGCTAATTCCGTACATTTGTATTAGTATAATTGTTGACCCTCAAGGAGATAAGAGGGCCCAAGGACTGGTTACAATCAAGGATAGGTAATTTTTCGATCGATGTCATCTAAATAATCATGCGTCTCTTACACACCATGCTCCGGGTCAATAACTTGCAGGAATCTCTACAATTTTACTGCGATGTGCTAGGAATGAAGTTATTGCGCCGGAAAGACTATCCCAATGGTCAATTTACCCTCGCTTTCGTCGGTTATGGCGATGAGGCTAATCATGCTGTCATCGAACTGACCTATAATTGGGGAGTTGATCGCTACGAAGTCGGCAATGCTTACGGTCATATTGCCCTAGGCGTGGATGATATCTATAGCACCTGTGAGAAAATTCAATCTCTTGGTGGCAATGTCACCCGGGAACCAGGCCCGATGAAACACGGTTCTACGGTGATTGCTTTCGTGGAAGATCCTAATGGCTACAAGATCGAGTTAATTCAACTAGGAACCCAGGGTGCTGCCGTGACTACGGCTTAATCAAAAACTTATGTCTGTTGAAATTGAACGGAAATTTCTGGTTAAAGGGGATGACTGGCGATCGCTTGCTCCTGGCAAGTTGTATCGTCAGGGATATATTCCTACCCAAGATGGATTGACAACTGTGCGGGTTCGTGTGGTTGGAGAGCGGGGTTATTTAACCATTAAAGGCAAGACTGAGGGCATTAGTCGTCAGGAATTCGAGTATGTAATTCCCCTAGAAGATGCGGCGCTCATGTTAGAAAACCTCTGTAAAAAACCTTTAATTGAAAAGATTCGTCATCGCATTTCTCTGGATAATTTAACTTGGGAAGTTGATGAATTTTTGGGAGATAATCAAGGTTTGATTATGGCTGAAATTGAGTTAGAACAAGAGGAGCAAGTCATTACTATTCCCGATTGGATCGGGGAAGAAGTCACGGGAGATGAGCGATACTACAATAGCAATTTACAGAAATTTCCCTATAAAATGTGGTGATTGTAGTATTAATTTTCTCCCAGTTTAACTCTGGGTAGATAGGGCTTTTTCTGCTTCGTTTAGCTTATTCGTTACCCGTCGGAGAACGCCATTAATAAAACGATAACCTTCATCATCAGAATAACGTTTGGCTAATTCGATCGCCTCATTAATTGCTACTTTTTGAGGTATATCGAGATAGAGCATTTCTGCCACGGCAATTTGCAGGATATCTCGATCGATTCTCGGTAAACGATGCAGTTGCCAATCCACTAAAGCGCTGGTTAATTCCTGTTCGATTTCCGCACGACGACGATAGACTGTACCGATTAATTCTAGGGCATATTCCCGCACTTCGTACTGACTAGATAACTGGACAATTTCGGGAAAATCTATCACGGTTCCTAAACGATTAATGGCATTGTGGGTAAGAGAAATTGCCTCTTTTACCATAGTTTGGGCGCTTTTTAGATTTGTTGCCTTAGTATCACTAGCGAGAATCCGTTCATTACCACGACTAATTTCGGCAGCGGCAGTTTCTAAGGTTTCTTGAATTTCTAGGGTTAAGGTTCTAACTGCGACTAAAATTAAATCGTTTAAAGTTTGCTGTTCCAGGTTTTCAGGATTACCTTTAATCTGACTTAAACTCAAAAGGGCAAGTTCTCGAGCAATGCGACGGGGTTGTTGACGGGGAGGCATAGAAGTTTAGAAGGAGAGGAAAGAAAATTATACAACTTTATCGATCGCTATTCGGTTGGGTTAATTTTTCTCGGCGATCAATTTTTGACTAACTTCTATTTTAGCATAAAAGCTGCCAAGATTTAACTTTTCAAGTTTTAATTAGATAAAAGACAATATCTATCTTGAATCTCCCCTAATTTAGTCTCAGCTTCTTGAGCATTAATAGCTAATTGAGCAAACTCTAGAAAGCGTTTTAATTCCTTGCGTAATAAATTCCTTTCTACTTCCCAGGTTTCTCGATCTAAGGTGGGTGGCATAACAATCATATCAAATAAAGTGGCCTGTTTTTTATCGGGATGGGGGCGCAATATTCGCCCGCGACGCTGAATAAATTGTCGAGGATTACCACTACTAGCCAGAATGACTGCGTTTTGAATTGATGGTAGATCTACTCCCTCATCTAAACATCTAATTGCCACTAATCCTTGCAGATAACCCTCCTCAAATTGTTGGCGAATTTTTTCTCGTTCTTCTAGGGAAGTTTCTGCGGTGTAGGTAGCAACTCGATAACCTAATTGATTGCCTAATAAATGAGTAACTGCCTCTACCTGACGACGATAATTAGCCGTATAATTTTCTACATAACCATCCCCACAATAAAATAAAGTATGATCCGTATCTAAACGCTCTTGCATCAATTGTTGTAAAGCCTGTAATTTATTACTCGCTGAACCAATTAATCGCGATCTTTGCATTAGCAATGCTGTTAAATTTTCATTGCCATTTAAATTACTATTTTTCTGCAAAGTCCAGCCAATTTTCTGGGTCAATTTTGCGTATAATAAAGCCTCATTATCGGTTAATTCAACCAAGACTGGATGATAAAAATAATTAACTAAAGCACCTTTGCTAATAGCATCAGCTATGGTAAATTCTGGTTGTAGAATTTGCCCAAAATAATCAAGAATAGCGTCGGTTCCTTCCTCATCAAAATATCTTTCAGGAGTGGCAGATAAAGCCAATCTTAGACCTAAAGAACGGGGTAATAATTCTTCTAATCGGGGGGAACCTAAATTATGGGCTTCATCACCAACGATTAAAGTTTTATCGGGAAAAAATTTGATTTGTGATTGAAACCCCTCGCTAATAAAAGTTGAGTTAGTAGTTAAAATAGTGACAAATTTTTGATTACCCGCTTGCACATTATATAATTCTGTGGATAGTTGACTTTGCCATGTGTGGACACTTTCGTAGGCTAAAATCGGTTTAAGATTAAATTTTTCCGCTTCTCGTTGCCATTGATTGACTAGGTGACGATAGGGACAAATTACTAATAATACCTGCAGTTCTATCGCTTCGTAAAGTTCCATGGCAATAGCTAAAGCAGTAATGGTTTTACCGCTGCCGGTGGCCATTTTTAAAGTTCCTCGTCCCCGATTACGAAACCAACTGATAATCGCTGTATTTTGGTAGTCTCTCAACTCTAAATTGGGAGGAATTCTAGGAATACCAGAAGGATTGACTCGATAGAATCCTCGCAATTCAGCAACTTGCTTGATTTTGCGGGAACCGAGAAAATCCCTAGTTATTTTTTCCCAATCTATCCAGCAACTATTCATAGGACCTCTTGTAAAAATCAAAAATTGTTGTTAGGGTTAGTAGTCGGTCGTCAGGAGATTGTTTTTATTTATAGCGTTTCCTGTTCGCAAGAGGTTTATAATACTAAATCCTGTTTAAAAGGTATAGGATGATGGGAAGTGGGAGAAACAATCCATAGCTTGGCAGTTCATCACAGTATTATAAATAGTTTTGGTATAAGTTTAAAAATAGCAAAAAGTCAAAAACCTAAAAACTAAAGGTTGCTCCCTATACAATTGGGATGGTCTTTTTAGTCCATCCCACAGCTATCAAACCACTTTTAACTTTTATCCTAAAAACCTAAGGAATGATTAGGATAATTTACCTGGTCGCTACTTCTTCTTTTTGGGGAGTATTTTGCCGAAGTTTTTCTTGATCTTGGCGACGTTTTTTAGCATAAAGTTGGATTGTCACTGCCATTAATACCACTAAAGCTACAATTAACCAAGTGGTCAAATCGAGGGGTAATTGATTCTTAAATACAGCCAAAAGGACAATAACTACCAATAACAGGGTTGGTGCTTCATTTAAGGCCCGAAATTGCTGTCCCGTCCAATTACATTCCCCTTTTTCTAGCTTTTTCATGATGCGACCACAGTAGAAATGATAGAGCAGTAAAAGAGCCACAAAGGATAATTTAATATGTAACCATCCCGATTTTAAAATTTCTGGTTCTGTGGAGATTAAACCGATCGCCATGGCCACGGTGACAATCATCCCCGGTGTGGTAATGATATTGTAGAGTCGCTTCTCCATGATCTCGTATTGTGCTTTCAGAATAGCTTGTGCGGGTTCCGTTTGTGTTGCTGCCTCTGCATGATAGACAAACAAACGTACTAAATAAAATAGTCCCGCAAACCAAACAACTACCCCAATCAGGTGAAATGCTTTAAACCAATAGTAAGCCATAGTCTATATTGTGATGTGAGTCCCGAATTAATTAGTCTAAGAGTTATCCATGCTTTCCCAGACCATCCCTATACAAAAGTTTAGACGGAAAATGGGGATTGGGGAGCAGGGAGAAGGGAGAGGGGTGTAGGGTGTGGGGTGTGGGGAGCTTTTTCAGTAAACAATAAACTAAAAACTCACATCTGATAACTGATAACTGTCTCCTAACCCAATGTTGGACAAAGATAAGCAAAAATTATTGATTAACTCCACAAACTTGAGAATATTTAAATTAACATTCCGCAATATTTACAAATTCTTAAAAATTAATTGAGAAAGATTTTTATTTAACAACGATGTTATGCTGGTTACAGCGATTTTACTGAATTTCATAATGGGTTTTTCTGTGCTTTTTTGGGCAGCAACGGTTGAAACCCTTGCCACACCTAGAAGGTGATCCTAATTAAGACAGGTAAATGAGTCAATTTCACCCATAACGATGATCTTTTTTTTGTGTAGTTTTATTGCAAAAAAAAAGTTTTTTTGACAAAAAGCACAAATTATGCTGCGGTCTAGCGGATTTCTAGCTGCGAGTAATTATGGGAGAGAAGGGAGCAAGGAGAGAAAGTTCGAGCATTTGTACTAAAAATTCTCATAGGCAGTTTAAATTCAGTACAGCAAACCCTAATTATCTAAGAGCAAAGGTCGCAGAAAACCGCCATAATTCTCGTCATCCGTACCGATAAAGACTTCTACTTCACCTCTAGGAGATTCTCTGGTAGTCACCGCTTCCACTTTCGAGCCGTCGATTTCTGCAATTTTTTGGGGATTAGGGGCAAGAATTAGGCTATTATCGGCTGTAACTTGACCGATACGGTAAACAGCACTTCTAAACACCCCCGCACTATCTGGATCGTAAGCAGAAGCTATGTAGATATTACCTTGCTTATCTACGGCTAAATCGGAGATGGGGCGAATATTTTTACCGCTACCAAAAGGACTCCGAAAAGTTACCGACTGAAATTCCCCGAATTTTAAGGGATTGAACGAGATATCCGTCCAGCGAATCTTTGTACTCTCTTGACTATCGGCCCGTTCTGCGTAGATAAATAGATAACGATCGCCTTGGCGACTAACAGCGATCGCCTCTACATTGTCCACCGCGATCGGCCAATTTATTTGCTCAACTATCTTGACTTTTTGCTGGCTGTATGCTGCTAAAAACAGTCTTTGAAAAGGTTTTTTCTCGCCACTTTCAGCCAACAAAAATAAGTTAGTTTGAGGAATATGAGTAATACTTTCGAGATCGTTACTCAATCCCTCTGGATTTGGCCAATCTACCCTTAAAACCTGCCATAATAGCGGTTTTTCCTGCGTAGGTAGCTGTAAAAGACTGAGTCTTGCTTGAGATGGATCACTTTTTTTGCCCTTATTTTTGGCATCGTGAACCCCTAGAAAAATATCCGCTTCTACCCAAGCTAAACCACTGAGATCCGGGAGATAAGTCTCCAGTCGTCTCGATTGTTGAGCAAAAGAGACTTGCACGGCCGAAAAAAAGAAAACTAGGGCTAGAATCACCGAAAAAAAAGTTTTTAATCGGCTATTCTTGCTAAAAAAAGCTCTATTCTCTAACATCTCTTCCCTAACTCCCAATATCACTGATTAACTCCTCCACCACCCGATTTAAACCGACGGAATGGGAAGCTTTGCATAAAATGCGATCGCCTGAATCAATCACTTCCTTTAAACGATTAATTAAATCTGCGTGAGTTTGAAAACATTCGCAATCGACCCCAGTAGCGGACTCAGCAATAAACTTAGCTTCTGGGTCATCCACCAAGACAAACAAGCGATCTATGCCTAGTTTTTGCACCCTCTCACCGACTTGGCGATGTAATTGCTCCGAAAAAGACCCTAACTCCTTCATCGTGCCTAAAACAGCAAGATGACGCTGACCGGGGGTAGCTTTCAGTAAATCCAAGGCCGCTAACATTGATTCTAGACCGGCGTTATAGGTTTCATCGAGGAGTAGGATATCTGGCTCTAATTGGTAACGTTTGGCCCGACCACTGGGTAAATTAACTTTAATTCCCTGTTGCAAAGAAGTCCAATCGATGCCTAAAATTTTCGCTACAGCCAAGGCTGCCATAAAATTTAAAGCTTGATGACGACCAGATAAAGGTAAGTTAAAATCTAGTCCATTGACTCGTAAAGTAGTTAAATCCAGTAATTCCCCGACTATATCGCCGCCAGAGAAGCCATAGGTAATTTTTTCCCCCTGCCATACCCGTTTAGCTGTTTCCGTAAGTAAAGGGTGATCGTAGTTAAGAACAGCTATACTACCAGAAGGAGACTCGGACAATAACTCGCATTTAGCCTCTGCAATCGCCGATTCCGACCCTAAACGACCGATGTGAGCGGTTCCCACATTAGTAATCACTGCGATGGTCGGTTGGGCGATTTGAGCGAGCAGGGCAATTTCTCCTCGTCCCCGCATTCCCATCTCGATTACGGCACTATCGTGAGTTTCATCCAGTTCGAGGAGAGTTTTCGGCACTCCGATCTCATTGTTATAATTAGCCAGGGTTTTGTGTACCTTTCCCCGGGTTGCTAATACGGAGGCGATTAATTCTTTAGTGGTGGTTTTCCCCACCGATCCCGTAATAGCAATCACGGGTATAGTAAATTGATTCCGCCACCAATGGGCTAATTGCTGATAAGTTTCTAGGGTATTCTGGACTAGGAATACAGGAATATTTTTAGAGGAATTGACCGAAACTGGCTGATCGACAATCAATGTCGCCGCTCCTCTTTTGATAGCCATATCGATAAAATCATGACCATTAAAATTATCACCTTTTAAGGCTAAAAATGCTTGTCCTGACTCAATACTACGGCTATCAGTATTAATGCCAGATACTAAACTATCGGGACTAAAACTTATGTCAGTCTTATCTTGTAAGGACAATAATTGAGCTAGTTGATTCAGGGATAAATGACAGGGCATAGACAGTAAAAATAATTAGAGTAAATTCCGAATAATCTGAAAGATAGATTGAGGTTTAACGGGGACTTAGATCAGATAAAATCGATTCTTCTTGGCTCTCTCAATCGCACCGTGTGCAATGTAGGGACGCAACGCTTGCGCCCATAATCTAATATTGTGAATATTTTTGACCCCATGTCCGAGAGAGCCAACTCGATGCAGTAGAATGACCCAAAATAGGGACAGCCTAAGAAGGGAGCATCTACTATCTAATCACAATTGACTCCTTTACAGCAGTTAAGTAGGTAGGCGTTAAAAGTTGTCAGACACCCCCCTTATCAAGGGGGGGCAGGGGGGATCCCCCCGCCTATCGGCACCCCCCTTATCAAGGGGGGCAGGGGGGATCCCCCCGCCTATCGGCACCCCCCTTATCAAGGGGGGCAGGGGGGATCGAACCTAAAATCCATTTTTAATTTAATTATAA
>NZ_JADBUZ010000073.1:0-22135 GCF_020245305.1 Microcystis sp. M20BS1
AAATCCTTATCTGGCAAGAGACTTAATTGATTAGTTTGCTCTAGAGCAAAAACAATTGACAAAAATCGCTAAATGCCTTTCTATATAGGGGTTCCATCCCTTATAACCCCCGTCCATTGCATAACACAAACCGAAGAGCCATAATTACTTGATCGATAAAAATTTTTAAGTCAGAAAATTCAAAAATTGCTGGATGATAAAAGCATTAAACAAATCAATAAAAAATGCCCCCACCAAAGGAACAATAATAAATGCCTGGGGAGAAGCCCCAAAATGTTCCGTCACCGCTGTCATATTGGCAATCGCTGTGGGAGTTGCCCCTAGAGTTAAACCCAAATAACCGGCGCAAACTACTGAAGCATGATAGTTTTTTCCCATTAAGGGAAAGACCAGTAAAACAGTATAAATAATACTGAGTGAGAACTGCACTAATAACAGGATAGCAATCGGTCCGGCCAAATCGATCAATGTCCATAATTGTAAACTCATCAAGGACATAGATAGGAATAAACCGAGACTAACATCAGAAATTAAGGCTAAAGAGGGCGTATTAGCGGGCCAAGGAAAGCGTTTCAACACCAAAGGTACGGTATTAGTCAGGATAATTCCTGCCAATAAACAGGTGACAAAATCCGGTAATTTTAAACCGAGGGTAGTTACCCAGTAGTTAATCTGATTACCTAAACCGATAGTTAAACCAATCACTAAGATTGAATGGAGCATTGTATTGTAATCGATATTAACATTCCTCTGGCTTTGTTTAATTCCCACCGTTAAATCTTGATCTTGATTATTGGCTCGCAGTCGATTTCTAGTAATTAACCATTTAGCCACCGGTCCGCCAATAATTCCCCCTAAAACTAGCCCAAAAGTAGCACTAGCTACACCGATTTCTGATGCTTTGGCGATGCCATAATTATCACGAAAAATAGAAGCCCAAGCAATGGCAGTCCCGTGACCCCCACTCAAAGAAACGGAACCAGCAATCAAACCGATGGGTAAATCTAATCCCATCACTTTTGCCACTCCTAACCCAGCTAAATTTTGTAGAATGAGATAAACCACGGCGGTTATTAATAAAATTAGCAAGGGTTTCCCCCCTTGCAGCAGGGTTTTTAGTTTTGAGGACAGCCCGATAGTAGTAAAAAAAACGATTAACAGGGCATCCCGAACATTAAGGGTAAATTCAATTTGCCATTTAAAAACAGCAAAAAATAGACCTAAAAACAAGGAAGCCAAGACACCACCAGCAACGGCATCAGGAATGTTATAATCTTGCAGAAATTTGATATTTTTGGTTAAATACTTACCGAGATAGAGGACTAGAATAGCCATAATAATTGTCTGGCGTTGGCTAAATTGGTAAATTTCCATTTTCTTAATCTTAGTCCTCCAAGATGGTTCACTTAAGTTTAGTCCTAATTTTCGGTGATAGCCTTATCTTTAAGAAAGCCGCAAGGAAAAAAGGACACAAGTTAACTTGTGTCCTTCCCGAAGCTAAGAACTTAATTTTTATTTAGCGTCGGAGAATTCCGCATCGATGACATCATCGCCACCACCAGCACCACCAGAGGGGCCATTGTCATTATTGCCACCGGGGGGATTGCTAGGGGCTCCTTGCTGATACATACTACTACCGATCGCGTAGAGGGCTTGTTGTAATTCCGGTAGGATGGTTTTGATCTTACCATCATCGTCTTGAGCGATCGCTTCTTTCAGGTCTTTAATCAACCCTTGGGCTTTATTTTTCTCAGATGGAGGAACCTTATCGCCTAACTCTTCCAACTGCTTCTCAGCTTGATAAACCAAGGAATCAGCTTGATTTTTGCGTTCAATGCGTTCACGACGTTCCTTATCCACCGAGGCGTTCGATTCTGCCTCATTAACCATGCGTTCCACTTCATTTTGGGGCAAGGTAGAAGCGCCGGTGATGCTGATCGATTGTTCTTTTCCTGTACCTTTATCCTTAGCGGTGACATTGAGAATACCGTTAGCATCGATGTCGAAAACCACTTCGATTTGAGGCACACCACGAGGAGCGGGAGGGATACCATCGAGTCGGAAAGTTCCCAAACTCTTGTTATCTTTGGCCATTTCCCGTTCCCCTTGCAGGACGTGGATTTCCACGTTAGTTTGTCCATCTACTGCCGTGGAGAAAACTTCCGATTTTTTGGTGGGGATAGTGGTGTTGCGGGTAATAATCCGCGTCATCACACCGCCGAGGGTTTCCACACCCAAAGACAGGGGCGAAACATCAAGCAGAAGAATATCTTTGACTTCACCGGCGAGAACACCACCTTGAATAGCGGCGCCGACGGCTACCACTTCATCGGGGTTAACGCTTTGGTTAGGATCTTTGCCCAGAACTTTTTTAACTAATTCCTGGACGGCGGGAATCCGGGTTGAACCACCGACGAGAACCACTTCATCGAGGGCAGATTTATCGATTTTGGCATCACGGATGGCATTTTCGACGGGAATCCGACAGCGATCGATTAAATCGGCGCAAATTTCTTCAAATTTAGCTCTGGTTAGGGTAGTATCTAGGTGTTTTGGTCCTTCGGCGGTAGCGGTGATGAAGGGCAGGTTAATTTCCGCTTGGGTAACGCTAGAAAGCTCAATTTTGGCTTTTTCTGCCGCTTCTGTGAGACGTTGCAGGGCTTGTTTATCTTGACGGAGATCTATTCCTTCAACTTTTTTGAATTCTCCGGCTAGATAATCAACGATTTTTTTATCGAAGTCATCACCACCGAGATGAGTATCTCCAGAGGTAGCGAGAACTTCAAAGACACCATCACCCACTTCTAGAACCGATACGTCAAAGGTTCCTCCACCCAAGTCAAAAACGAGAATGGTTTCGTTAGCTTTTTTGTCTAATCCGTAGGCAAGAGAGGCGGCGGTGGGTTCGTTGATAATGCGGAGAACTTCAACCCCAGCAATTCTCCCGGCATCTTTGGTGGCTTGACGTTGGGAGTCGTTAAAATAAGCGGGTACGGTGATGACTGCTTGGGTAACGGTTTCGCCGAGGTATTTACTGGCATCTTCCACCAGTTTCCGCAGTACCTGGGCGGAAATTTCTTCGGGGGCGAATTGTTTGCCCTGGGCGGGACAGTCTAATTTAACGTTGCCGTTGCCGTCCTGGAGAGTTTTGTAGGATACTTCTGTGGCTTCGTTGGTAACTTCGTTGAATTTCCTGCCGATGAAGCGTTTGACGGAATAAAAAGTATTTTGCGGGTTCATTACCGCTTGACGTTTGGCGATTTGTCCTACTAGGCGATCGCCACTTTTGGCGTAGGCGACGACTGAGGGCGTGGTTCTAAACCCTTCGGCGTTGGCGATAACGGTGGGTTTACCCCCTTCCATAACCGCGACGCAGGAGTTAGTCGTCCCTAAGTCAATTCCAACTACTTTTCCCATAATCTTTGTGCTGCTCCGATACAAATTATAGTGACTTCTAGAATCGGAACTGTACTCGGTTTTTAGGCGATACCCACCCCTATCAGTTCCTTCGTTATCTCTATAGTGCAAAATAACCCCGCTTTCTTGATAGTGTAGGTATCCGAACCTTTTTGGTAGTATTGCTAATGTCAGTTCGGGATCAAAGAGTTAGTGGTGAAGGAAAGGAGTCAGAAGTGAGACAAACTCTTAGTTCTTACCACTCCATGCTCGCTCTCCTTGGTTTCCCTGGAGTGGTGGTGGAAATCCCTCACTTCCTCTCTTTTAAGTAGAAAATATGAATCTCAGACATCAAGATCATTACCAGAGTTCAGAAATTTACCGCACTTTACGGCTCTTCTCGACTTTGTGTGATAATTTTTGCTTATGGAATCGTGAAATGCTTATCGGGCAAGACTTTTAGGGCTATTTTGCGGAAGAAAGTATCAGTATAGACCTCGTTTCCACACAGAAACCAGAAGAGCCACTTTACTTTATTAATAACTGAAAGATCGTGCTAAGTAGGGAGGCACAATTATTTGTAGGATGGGTTAGCGGTAGCCTAACATGAGCGGGCGTTGGGTTTCATGCTTCAACCCAACCTACGTTCATCTTATATTTAATTCCACCCACCTACTTATTAATATAAGATTATGTAATCATGAGTAAAAACAATTGTTCCTGTGCGTATTCCATTTATTTCTTGAATATAAGTATCGGTGTCATATCGTTTAAATCTGCTATCTTGAAAACTGTTAATTAACCCAGGAAAATCCTCTAATTCAGAGGCACTAATTAATCTATTTCCGTAAAGAAGATCACCAGAAAAAACCCTAAAGGTAGAAGAACGGGTTTCCTCGGAAAATAAACTGCTACAGTTAGGTTGTAAATAGATGTAGATGTAGGCCAAACGCATATCTACAGAAGGCACAAATTCTAAGCCCAAATCAAAATAGCATAGAGTAGGTGGATTAAAAACAGATAAAATAGATTCCCGATAATTATCAGGCTTTCCAAAACTTCTCAACTGAATAAGATGACTACCAGTATTGACTCCCCCTCCTCTTAAATTGTTAAGAGAACATTGTTGAAAGTCAAGAAAGGTTTTAGTTATCGTTCTTTGCCAACTATTAATAATGACTAGAGAATTTCCCCAATACCTATACTGTTCTGGTCGGCGATCGATCTCGATACCAATAGGATCATCCGATTGACGGGGTTCTACCATGCGATAATAGTAAGTGTAGTTGCTAAATTTTACTCTTCGCGGCCCTGGAAGATCATTAACAAAGTTTTTCTGATCTACTTGCCGGCCAAATTCACAAACACTTTGATAATCTTTTATAGTAAACATTGGTAAAAGAATATCTGGTGGCGGCAGTTTGATTTCATCATCAGACCAACGACCTGTAAAAATCCAGGCGGCTGCCCGCTCAGAAACTATCCAAGCAAGACCTCTATATACAGGAATATTGTCAATACTCATTGTTAATAAATAAATCTGATCATTTATTTTGTAACAATTATCCCCAAAACTCTCAAGGATTGTGGCATCGATCTCAGCTAAAGGTTTGCCAAATGGAAGTGCGAGTAAATCAGTAAGATTGCTCATCATTGAATTTTTTGACTAAGTTACTGTTTCTGTTATACGCTATTTAGATGCTGAACAGCTTACTGTTTACCGATCACAGCAAAAAAGCTCCCCAATGCCTGCTCTTTCTGGGAACTTGTTGATAACACGAATGTAGTATATAATGTAATATAGGTAATAAGCTGTACTGCATTTAAACTGCGTCTTGACAATTTTAGTACAAATGCTCAGAACTCTGGTGCAGTCTGAACGAGTAATTTAGATAGTCAACAGCTTATCCTCTGGCGCTAAAACACGATCGCCGATCACAATTTATCTAATTCATCGCAGAATCTCAATTGCCTTATTGTCTTAGTTGCATCCGCCTTTTATCTGATTATTTCATAAAAACTATGGCTTACGAAACTCTGGAACTTTCCACCCCGACACCGATTTTATCTTGGGCAGGCCATGAATTGGGGACCCAAGAAACCCAAATGGCCAAAAATGTTGCCTCCCTACCTTTTGTTTATAAACACATTTCTTTAATGCCCGATGTTCACTTGGGTAAAGGTGCTTTAGTCGGTTCGGTGATTGCCACCAAAGATGCCGTAATTCCCGCCGCCGTCGGAGTCGATATCGGTTGCGGCATGGCTGCCCTAAAAATGCCTTTTACTGGTGAACAATTGCAGGGAAAACTTAAAAAAATTCGCCTCGATGTAGAGGCGAATATTCCCGTCGGTTTTGCGGAAAATAAAGAAGTGGATCGGGAAGTGACTAAATGGTCAAAATGGGGGGAATTTAAACAGATTCATCGAGGGGTACAAAACCTAGAGAAAAAAGCCCTTAAACAAATGGGTTCTCTGGGGGGTGGTAATCACTTTATCGAAATTTGTTTAGATACAGATAATCAAGTTTGGTTAATGCTCCATTCCGGTTCTAGAGGTATTGGTAATCAACTGGCCCAATGTCATATTGATACTGCCAAAGAGTTAGCCAAACTAGCAGAATGTAAATTACCCGACCTCGATTTGGCCT
Source organism: Microcystis sp. M20BS1 (assembly GCF_020245305.1). Taxonomy (NCBI): domain Bacteria; kingdom Bacillati; phylum Cyanobacteriota; class Cyanophyceae; order Chroococcales; family Microcystaceae; genus Microcystis; species Microcystis sp. M20BS1. The sequence continues at coordinate 6,044 of NZ_JADBUZ010000073.1, forward strand.
ACTTTGTTGCCGGTACAGAAGAATTTGCCGCCTACTGGCATGACCTACAATGGGCGCAGGAATATGCCCGTTATAATCGGGAAATTATGATGGCTAGATTTAAACGGATTGTTGAAAAACATCTAGCGGGAGGCAAACCAACTAAACCCCTCTTAGTAGTTAATTGTCATCACAATTATGCCGAAAAAGAAATTCATTTTGGGGAGGAGGTTTATGTCACCCGCAAAGGAGCCGTCCGCGCTAGAGAAACCGATTATGGCATTATCCCCGGTTCCATGGGAGCGCAATCTTATATTGTTAAAGGTAAAGGAGAACATAATAGCTTCTGTTCCTGTTCCCACGGGGCCGGGCGCTTGATGTCGAGAAATCTGGCTAAAAAAACCTTTACTCTTGATGATTTAATCGCCCAAACCCAAGGGGTTGAATGCCGCAAGGATGAGGGGGTTATTGATGAGATTCCAGGGGCTTATAAACCGATCCAACGGGTGATGAATCAACAAGCTGATCTAGTGGAAATTGTCGCCACTCTCAAGCAGGTGCTGTGTGTCAAAGGTTAAAAATCATGGCCAGAGCGATCGATTTTTACGGAACCCGAATTTTTACGCGATTTTGGGGACAGATTATTTCTTGATTGGGCCTAGAATCAGTGAGCAGTCCGGGAATTTAGGATCACAGATCCCCTAACATCAATTCCTCAACTAAATCAAAATTAGCCGTCACCGATTGCACATCATCGAGGGATTCTAGGGTGTCGATTAACTTGAATAAAAAACGGGCCTGGTCTCGATCGCTCACTTCTAGGGTATTAGTGGGAATCCAGCGTAATTCTGCTTCTTTGACCTTAAATCCCGCTGCTTGCAGAACCTTATTCAATCTCTCCAGGTTAGACACCTCAGTAAAAACTTCTGCTCCTTGACCTTCCTCCTCACTGTCAAAAAACTCGTAGGATTGGGCCTGGCCCTCTAGGGAAGCTTCTAAAAGCTTATCCTCATCAATAGTTCCCTCAAGGCGAATTACCCCCTTATGGTCAAACATCCAGCCCACACAGCCCGTTTCACCTAAATTACCGCCATTTTTGCTAAAAGCCGCCCGCAGATCCGCAGCCGTGCGATTGCGATTATCGGTCAGTGCTTCGATCAGGATCGCCACACCCCCCGGACCATAACCCTCGTAGCGAATTTCCTCAAAAGCCGAGTCATTTTCCCACGTTCCCGCCCCTTTAGCGATCGCTCTTTCGATATTGTCATTGGGAATACCGGCCGCCTTGGCTTTTTCGATCGCCGTGCGTAGCTGAAAATTGCCCGCCGGATCGGGAACACCGTTACGCGTAGCCACGATAATGGCCCGGGATAACTGGGTGAAAGTTTGCCCTTTTTTGGCGTCAACCCGCGCTTTTTGTCGTTTAATATTTGCCCATTTACTATGACCAGCCATATCTATCTAAGATATCCAACATCAAAAATCTAGCAGATCGATCGCCCTTGGTAAATCCGGGGATAATTGTCAACGAGTGCCGGGTAATGATAATAAATCGTGTTGAGAAACTATAGAGGGGCGGCCAGTTCGAGCATTTGTACTACAATTCCCGATAGGCGGTTTAAATCCAGTACAGCTTATTATAGAAAAGGTTGATTGATCAGGTGGCAATATGGCGCAATTTTCTCGCAAAACTCTACTAATCTTGTTTGCTAGTATATTAGTATTATTATTCTCCTTAGCTCCGGCCCAAGCCCTAAGTTACAATAACCGCAATTTGACCGATAATGACTTTGGGGGGCAGGATTTGCGCGATTCCACCTTCGATCACTCTAATCTGCGCGGTAGTAACTTCAGTCATGCCAATCTGGAAGGAGTACGCTTTTTTTCTGCCAACTTGGAGGGGGCCGACTTTAGCGATGCCAATATGAGAAATGTGGATTTAGAATCGGCCCGTTTAACCAGAGCCAACTTTACCAATGCCGTTCTCGAAGGAGCTTTTGCCACTAACATTTTAATCAAAGGTGCAATTATCGACGGAGCCGATTTTACCGATGCAATTATTCGCTCCGATGTGGAAAAGTATCTTTGTGAGATAGCCACAGGAACTAACCCCATAACTGGCAGAAATACCCGCGATACCCTGTTTTGTCCCTGATATCTAACTATGCTGCTCCTAATCCCCCTGCCATGGCCGATCGAATCTAGAGCCAGATCGGCCATAATTGCTGTAAGCTAGTATTCGATTTTTTAACAAAACCTATAGAATAGACTTTCAAGCCAGTTCGATCGATCAGTCCCCTCTTGGAAAAAGGAAATTGTAACCATCGTGTCCACCAGTACCCTCGGCAATCAAGACAAAGAGCAGCAGTCCAGTAGTTCCCCCGATAGCTTTCTTCAGGGAGTCTCTAGAGTCGCAGGGGGAACCGCTCTCGGCCTGTTGATGGTATCCACGGCCGTGGTGACGGGGGCTGTGGTAGGATTAGCGATCAGTTACCGCAATCTACCCGATGTGAGGATTTTACAGGGCTATGTCCCCACGGAAACCAGTTATATCTATGATGTTAAAGGCAGACCCCTGACCAGCTTACACGGGGAAGCACATCGGGAAGTGGTGGAACTTGATCAAATTTCTCCCAATCTAAAACGCGCAGTGATGGCGATCGAAGATAGCCATTTTTATCACCATCGTGGTATTAATCCTAATAGTATCGGCCGGGCAGTGATCGCTAACTGGAAAAGTGGCGGTGTGGTGGAAGGTGCATCTACCATCACCATGCAGTTAGTCAAAAATATCTTTCTTTCCCATGCTCGCACCGTTAGCCGTAAATTAGCTGAAGCAGTCCTAGCAATACGAGTAGAACAGGTTTTTAGCAAAAATGACATTCTGGAAATGTACCTCAATAATATCTATTGGGGTCATAATAATTACGGAGTTCAAACCGCCGCTAAAAGTTATTTTAATAAACCCGCCTCCGAGTTAAATTTAGCAGAATCGGCGATGATGGCCGGATTAATCCAAGCGCCGGAAGTTTATAGTCCTTTTAATAATTATAAAACCGCCAAGGAAAGACAGGCACTGGTTCTCAGTCGGATGCGTAGCTTAGGTTGGATTACCCCCGCACAGGAAGAGGCCGCCTTAAAGGAACCTCTGAAACTGGGTAAACCCACCGCTTGGCAAGAAAGTAAGTTACCCTATGTCACCGATGCAGTGGTGGCAGAATTGCGGCAAAAATTTGGCAAAGAAACTCTAATTAAAGGGGGAATGCGGATTCAAACTACGATCGATCTTGACTTTCAAAACATGGCCGAGTCCACCATTCAACGGGCCTATAATGGCTTGCGTGGTCGCGGTATTCGCACCAAAGACCTACAAATTTCTCTAGTTGCGGTGGATCCCCGCACCCATTTCGTCAAGGCGCTCGTCGGTGGCGTTGATTACAATAAAAGTCAATTAAACCGAGCTATTCAATCCCGTCGTCAACCGGGGTCAGCTTTTAAACCTTTCGTCTATTATACTGCCTTCGCTAGTGGTCGTTTTACCCCCGAAACCGTGGTTAATGATGCTCCCATCCGTTTTCGCGAGGGCGGCGGCTTCTATAGCCCAAAAAACTACGGTGGCGGCTTTTCTGGTCCGGTTTCCCTGCGTAGCGCTCTGATGCAGTCTCTGAATATTCCCGCGGTTGTTCTCGGTCGTCGTGTCGGGATAAATAAAGTCATTGAAGTCTGTCGTCTGCTGGGTTTCGAGAGTCCTTTAATTGCCGTCACTTCTTTACCTTTGGGTTCCGTGGATGTGACTCCTCTGGAAATGGCGGGAGCTTACGCTACTTTTGCCAGTAATGGCTGGCATTCCGAGCCGACCTTTATCATGCGTGTTACTGATAGCCGGGGTAACGTCATGCTCGATAATACACCCAAACCGAAGCTAGTTTTAGACCCCTGGGCCACCGCTTCTCTTAACTCTGTCCTACAGGGAGTTATTCAGGGAGGAACAGCAACCTCGGCCCAAATCGGTCGTCCAGCAGCGGGAAAAACCGGTACTACCGATAACGAGAAAAATGTCTGGTTTGTCGGTTATGTTCCCCAATTAGCCACCGCAGTGTGGATTGGAGATGACCGAAACCGCACTTTAGGTAAAGGTATCACCGGTGGCGGTTTTGCCGCTCCCATTTGGCGCGATTTCATGGCACAAGCTCTGAAAAATGAACGGGTAGAATATTTTCCTTCTCCTTCCAAATTTCGCAAACCAACAGTTAAGTAGATGGTTAATCTAATTGGTTTGATCGTAATTTATCGATCGAGTAAAGGTGGCTATGTTAAAAATGAAACCCACGCTTTGAGCCTTCAGGTTTCCTACGATTAATAGGTAAGTTACCATGAGTACCATCCAAGTTCAAATTCCCGACTCATTACAGAAAAGTTTAGATGATCTAGCGGCTCGTGATGGAATTTCGATCGATCAATTTATCTCTACTGCGATCGCTGAGAAACTTTCAGCGTTGATGACAGAAAATTACCTAATAGAAAGGTCCAAAAAGGGAAGTCGAGAAAAGTATCAGGCAATCTTAACAAAAGTTCCCGATGTTGAGCCAGAAGCCTATGACCGGCTGCCGACTGTCTGACATATCACTGCACCCGACTTTCTGCTAGACTTTGACAAGGCGGGTGAGTTCAACCGTTTGACTAGCTGAGAGACTGTATGTCTGGGAAAAAGTTAGGTATTCATACTACTATCGAAATTGTAGCTTTTCTATCAGCTTTGGCTACAATTATGGGTTTTGTCTATTTTTTCTATGATCGCCACTTTGTAACTTGTAAACCTATGGAGGGATTTTCGTCAAACAGAGATGCTTATTATTCATGTCTTCGTAAACTGCTTAAAGAAAATAGGTGGGAGGACGCTAATAGAGAGACTCTAAGACTAATGTTGCAAACGGTCAATAGAGAAGGAGAAGGATTTATAGATACAAAAACTATGAAAGAATTTCCTTGCAAAGATTTGTTGATTATTGAAGATTTGTGGTCAAAAGCAAGTCAAGGCAGATTTGGCTTTGATACTCAGCAAAAAATATGGAAAAGTGAAGGCGGTGAACCCTATTTAACTGATGAGAATTCAGAGGCTTACCATAGGTTTCGCAGTGCAGTGGGATGGAAAAAAGGAAAAGATCCTAACTTTTCTCTGAATGCTCCATATGGCCATTTACCAATATTAGGATCTCATGGAAAAATAGGAGGAATTGCAAACACATATCGAATTGCAGAGTGTCTAGAAAAGAAAGAGTGGGAAGCGCCATAACCAAGGTGAGAGCATCTCAAATGCTATTGACAATTGGCCAATTTTGTGATCTTTGTGGGCATTTCCAGTGATACTGGTCAGTTAGAATAGTTAAGAAATCGACCCATTTGATTGAGAGGGCAAATTCTCCTCAAATATACCTGAATCGTCGGTAAGCAACCCAGATAAAGTTCATTTATAATAAAGTCACAAAAAAACCTTTGCTTGAAACGATGACGACTTCCTTGACTGAGGGTATCACCCTTGAAGATTTCCTCGAATTGCCATATTTGGAGGATTCTCCAGCATGGGAATACTTGCATGGAGTCGCAATTCAGAAACCCATGCCTAAGACTCGACACTCTATCCTGCAAAAACGTCTTTTAGCTGCGGTTGACAGCCACACTGTTGATTATACAGCCTTACCTGAGTTGCGATGTACCTTCGGCGGGCGTTCGATCGTTCCTGATGTTGCCGTAATTGCATGGAATCGAATTAACCTCAATCAAGCAGGTGAACCAGAGGACGACTTTAGGGAAGCACCTGATTGGACTATCGAAATTCTTTCACCGGATCAAAAGGTAAACCGTGTAATTGACAACATTTTACATTGTTTAAAACATGGCAGTAAATTAGGATGGATGCTTGATCCAGATGATTATTCTGTTTTAATGTTTACTCCCCAACAAGAGCCGGAAGTTTGCAGAGGGGATCACCAACTTAAGGTAATTGCAGGGGTTGAGTTGACACTGACTCCACAACAAATCTTTGCATGGCTAAAAGTTAGTCAAGCTAGACAAAGTAAGTAAAAGTCGGGGGAGAAGCACGAGGACTAACTTGGTCGTTAGACGGAATTCAATAATAAACGGATTTAGTATAAAATGTCAAAAATTAAAAGTCCCTTGCGTTATCCCGGGGGGAAATCCCGGGCAATTAAGCAAATTATGCCGCAAATTCCTGTGAATATTAGGGAATATCGAGAACCTTTTTTTGGTGGGGGTTCTGTATTTTTTGCTGTTAAGCAACTCTTTGGACAACAAATAAAAACCTATTGGATTAATGACTTAAATTATGATTTATATTGTTTCTGGCAATGCGCTCAAGAAAATATTGAGTTATTGGTAGCAAAAATAACAGAAATTAAACAGAAATATGATACTGGACGAGAATTATTTCAAGATTTAACAAGGGAAGATTTAAAGTTAACCGACTTTGAGAAAGCAGTGCGTTTTTTTATCTTAAATCGGATTACTTTTTCGGGAACAGTGGATTCGGGAGGTTATTCTCAAGCAGCTTTTACCAGTAGATTTACTGATTCATCAATGGCCAGATTAACTCAAATTGCGCCGTTATTAGCATCAGTAAAAATTACTAACCAAGACTACGAAGAATTATTATTTGTTGAGGGAAAAGAAGTTTTTATCTTTCTCGATCCCCCCTACTATAGTGCCACAAAATCCCGTTTGTACGGTGTGAGAGGTAATTTACATACCAGCTTCGATCATCAACGTTTTGCCGATAATATGCGTCAATGTCAGGCTAAATGGTTAATTACCTACGATGATTGTCCAGAGATACGAAAACTCTTTAATTTTGCCCATATTATCGAGTGGAATCTTCAGTATGGCATGAATAATTATAAACAAGGAGCGGCGGCATCTGGTAGGGAATTAATGATCAAAAATTATTAGTGCGATGCCGAAGGCACTGCGTAGCAGTACGCTAATCTTATAGCGATTGTCCCCAAGACGATAGGAGAGAATTTCCCATCCCTAGTTAGGGTTTGCGGCAAAAAGTTTTTCCTGGTGGCAGGGTGTGGGGTTTGGGGTTTGGGGTTTTACCCATTTTCAGGTGGTCAATTACCTAATTTTCAGGGAAAAAGTACCTGAATTTTCCCCCCAATCACTCCAAAGGTCGGCACTTTTTGAGGGAAAAAAAGTCCAAAAGTCTTATCCAACAAGGTTTTTAGATTTATTCAGCAGACCCTAATTAAACATTCATATTAGTGTTTTATGTTAAATCTAATGTGTATCGCATAACATCTTCCAATTGCTGTAAATAACTAGAAGAAAGTGTCCCCAACTGTCGTTGAAGTCGTTGTCTATCAATAACAACAATTTGATAACATAAGGCTACTGATTCCTGATTTAAGCCTCCTTGTCCTGCGGGAATAACCATTGTTCCGGGAATTTGTGCGCGACGTAAATTACTGGTTAATGGAATTACAACAACAGTGCTAGTGAAGCGATCAATATTGTTATGTTGGACAATAATAACAGGTCGAATACCAGCTTGTTCTGAACCACGACTCGGATTAAAATCAGCTAGATAAATATCGCCTCGCATTTATTCCTTATCCTCTTGTTCAAGGTGAGATAAATAATCGGGTAAAATACTTTCTGAAAAGCTAATATCCTCTTGAGCAAATTCATTTTGTAACGATTGTGCTTCTGCATCTGAAATATTATCCCATTTCTGAAAACGTGAATTTCTTTGTAAGGATTTGACAAATTCAAGGACTTGTTGCTGTTTTTCTAGCGGTAAAGTCTTAATACTTTGCAAAATCTGGTCTTGAAGATTATTAATATGGGTGACAGACATTTCAACTTTTACTATATTTACACTAGACCAACCATTTTACCACAAAAAAACGCTCTTGTTGTCAATTAGTTAGCAACAATTAAATAAGAAGATTTTGAAGGCTTTAGTTATGGGTTTTCATCAATTTCTTGCGCTGTTTTTAATATGTCTAAATACAATATTTGATTAACACGGAAACCTGCTTTAAAAATCAAATCATCCATTAACGGCTGAATATTAGGAATTAATCTTCTTCTTTTGGCAATTAATAAAATACCTAAAATTCCAATAACATTCAATCCTAAACTAATTGCTTTCTTTCTGCCAGGGTTCTCGTCTATAATTACTCTATCAGCATTTGAAGAAATCGCTAAAGCTATCGTTTCTGATTCTCCTCGGTGTAATTCCTTCTGTAATTCTTCTAATAATAACCGATTCTCTAACTCTCGCTTTTCTATCCAGGATAGGGTTTGAACTTCAATAGTGCCAGGAACTGAATAACCTAATCCTGTCATTTCTTCATAAACAGCCACTGGAATAATAATTGTTCCATAGATATCATGGAGCAAGTTAAGATAGCCGATAGCAGCTAAACTGGTAATCGGAGAGGTGTTACTAACAACAATCACAGATCACCTAAGGTTTTTAAGGTTTGTAATTCTTGTTGCCAATCTACACTATCATAATTTACACAAATATTCCTCTTGGCGACTTCTTGACGAAATTCAATTAAAGATAAGTTGGCAAAATCAGCCGCTTTTGCGCTACTGATATGATAGTCTCTAAACATAATGATTGCCAGTTCTAGTTGCAACAGTTGCTCGTTTTTTCCTGTTGCTTGTATAATTTCGTTGGGAATCACAATAGTCATTAAAAATTAAAATATTTGTATAAACCGCCCCATTATATCACAAAAAAATACTTGTGATCGATTAATTAATAAAAATTAATGAATAGAAACATGGACAAAAAATAACCCCTCAACTGACTAAATGAAGGGGCATTTATGGTATTTTAGAAGCAATTTAGCCAACTTTTGTGGTTTCTTTTTCAATGGATTGGGAGGGTTTTAGTTTGCGCTTGAGGGTTGAAACTGCGCCAAGTGTGCCGAGGGAGAGGAGGAAAGTTATAATTTGAGGAACACTATTAGATATGTAGATATGATTAGATAAGGTACAATGAAAGATGTAGATGCACCTACTTAAGCCATGAAACAAGTTCTCAAAAATATTGAGGTATCAGAGATTCCCACACTAATCGATACATGGATAGATATTCCTGTAAATTAATCGATAGTAAACAATGTTGTGAGTCCCCCATTTGTTCCTATGGAATAATATGTATTGACTGGAACACCATCTAAAGCTGGTATGGCTAAAGAACAACGATGGAAAGTTTTATCAAGAAATCTTTTGTACATACATCTTTTTACCGATTTCACGGGGATCAGGCAAGTAACCCTACTGGAAGTTGCACCAGGAATACCTGGCACTATCGAAAATCTGCCATGATCATTTATACACTTATATACTTGACCAGATTGAGCTATTAAAAAGTCTTTGTTTTCACTTAAGTTAAATGTTTTAGCTTGTCGAGACACAGTTAGTCCCAATAAAGTTAATACAGCCGTTATGTATATTACACTTGTTTTCATTAATGTATCTCCTCAAAAGTGCGATCACCTTCTCGCAGCTAGGTGAAGCAACAACCCAACCCAAGACACAAGGCAGATAGTAGAACAATACACATTCCCCCCCCCACAACTGTATTAAAAGTTACAGTTTAATAAATTTTTATATTTCTCTCTTAATCCCGATAAAGAAACCGCAGAACCAAGTCGGTTGTGAACAGCCCACCGCTTTTACCATTTTTGGTTAGTATCTGGATGTGGTATTATTTGAGGTGTGTTCGGATTATCTGATACGATCAAGGTCTATGACAACTTACTATGAAATCCTCAGCCAAATAGAGAATCTTCCCCTTACGGATAAGTTGCGACTTTTAGAGGATTTAAAAACTATCATCAAGCCGACCGTAGCGCCAAAAGATGACGATGAGATCATTCCAGCCGAAGAACTTGCTGAAAGCCAAGCAGCATGGCAAGATTATTTATCTGGTCGAGATACTGGAATCACTTCAACAGAATTAAAATACAAATTATTTGGAGATAAACTTGGCTGATTATATTCTACTTAGACAAGCAGAACGCTCCTTAGAAAGGATGCCTAAAAATGATCAAATTCGTCTTCTTGAAGCTTTGGATACTTTGATTTCGGATTCTACAAAATTAGATATTAAACCCCTTTACGGAAGAGATGAACTAAGATTGCGAGTAGGTAAGTATCGAGTGTTGTTTTTTGAAGATAGAAATAACAATCTATACGTCATTACAACTATTAAACCTCGCGGCGATGTCTATAAATAATACCAGAACTCTTTTCTAGACTGCTGTTTCTCCTTTCGCCATAAGACAGTGATTCACAGAAGAAGGAGTTTCAGGTGTTTTCCCCTGTTTTACCCCTTTTCAGGCGACCTATCCTCATTCCGTGAGATATTGTGGCGCAGTATGTCCTATTCGCCTTTGCCTTCTCCCTTGACTGATCCTCAACTCGATCGCCAACTAAATTAAACACAATTAATATCAACCAACGGGATTCAACTGACCCAATTCCACGCTCACCGCATCAAAGCGATTGTCCCCGGGACAAGAGGAGAGAATTTCCAATCCCTACTTAACAATAACGGGTACGGTAGGGATCGAACCTACAACCGTCCGCTTAGAAGGCGGATGCTCTATCCATTGAGCTACGTACCCAGGAAAGCACAATTATAGATTATAGCTCCAACAGTGACAAGTGGTAGGACTAATTTTCGCCGTTGCCCCTCTTTGCCACTGTCCAAGCTTAATGATGATGGTGATGTCCGTGGTGATGATGGTTATCGGAATGAATGTGAGGAATTGTTACAGAACTATTGACAGATAAAGTCTCTTGTGACAGTAAAGCTTCGATATGTTCATCGGCCCAATCGGCAGCCATCCGGCAAAATTCGGGGTTATCGTTGACACAGGCCATCTGCACATAATTAACTTGGTCGTGTTTGCGGCGTAAAGCTTCGATAATATGCTCCACATCCAGTAAAGTTTCGTGATTTTCCGTAGCAAAGCCAATCGGCATGAAAATTAAAGCTTTGGCCCCTAATTCAATCAAATTCTTCGCCGCTAACTCTGCATTCGGTTGCGTCCATTTAATTAAGGGGGTTTGGTGATTTAACCAACCCACAGAAATCAAGGGATAACGATAGATTAATTTTTCCCGGACTAACTCGTATAAAGCTTGACTTTCATCGATTCCCGACGTAAATCCCTTAGCTTCGTGGGGACAACCGTGATTCATTAAAATAATGCCAATTTGCGAGGGAAGACAGCTACTAGCTACCTCGGCCGCGATTTTTTCCTCCACTAACCGCGCCATTAGATCTATATAAGCGGGTTGGTTATAAAACGAGGGAATATAGCGCAATCCTTTAACCCAATGTTCCCCCGTTTGTCCTTGAGCTAAAGCTTTATTAACCTGTTCGATGGCAATGCCACTGGTAAAGATAGAATCAACAACGAGGAGAGGATAGATCAAAATTTTCTCGAATCCCCGCTCGCGGATTTCCGTTAATATCTGTGCCGGTAAAAAAGGCGCACAGAAGTTAAACGCTTTGAATACCTCCACCCGATTACCCCATTTTGCCTGTAAATTGCGCTCAATTTCCTGTCTTTGATGCTCGAAAATGTGGTTATGGGGGGAAATAAAGTGATTATGCTGGTGCTGCCATTCGTGTAGGTCAAATATGGCCAATAATTTCGCTAGGGGAGGATAAACCCAAGTCGGCACAGGAGCGAACTTAGCCGTCAGCAAATTTAAGGCCTGTTCATTATAGTTGGCGAAGTCCTCGTAACTCTCCACTTCCCCGTATCCCATCAATAATACCGCCACTCGATCGCTGTGGTTGTGGGTAGCGGCTAACGGTTGTTGATCTGAAATGGCAACCACGTTTTTAACCCCGATTTTTTAAGTGAAAAACGCTATATCACTGGGATAGTAGCGTTTTTCCATCCTATCCCCTCCCACGCGATAGACCGCTAAAAATTTATAACCTCTACAGAATCATACAGATTGCTTATCATCTTCATTAATAAAACGATATGTAAAGAAACTTTAAATAATGTTAAGATCGTTGCAGTTCCACCTATGAGAGATATGACAGCAGGCGTGTTTGGTAGCTTACCTTTTCCCAATCAGAGCGGCGATCAACTCATCAGTAAAGTGGTGAGTGCTGCGATCGCTGCATTATTCAAACGCACAGGCAAGCTGACAGCGACTGTCCGCGCCGAACCCGTAGCCAAATTACTGCAAGGCAGTATCGACGGTTTTGACTTTATCGGTCAGTCGATGCTCATGTACAATGGCCTACGCATCGAAGCCATGGAATTGTATGTGCAGGCAGTGGCGATCGATTTTAGTGCCATTTTTACCGGACAGGTGAAACTCCGTCAACCGACGCGGGCCACTTTGCGGGTAGTTTTAACGGAAGACGACTTAACCACCTCTTTTAATACACCTTTTATTGTCGAAAAACTGCAAAGATTAGAGTACGAAGGTAAATCAATTCACTGTCAGAACACAGAATTAATTCTCAATGACGATAAAACTTTAACTCTCAAAAGTCTAATTAAATTGGCAGAAGAAGAACCAATTCTTCTAGAAATGACCGCTGCTGTGGTTGTGGAAGAACGGCGAAAAATTCAATTTGTTGAGGTGGTTTATCAAGGGGACGAAAGATCGAAAGCTTTAGGAGAAGCTTTAATCAGCCACGTTAACAACCTTATGGATTTAGATAAGTTTGCTCTCGATGGTACTCAATTAAGGGTCGATCGACTACGTTTAAAAGATAAACAGATTATCTTTTATGGTATCGCCGATATCGAGCGTTTTCCCAAAAGAAAATAGGCAATCATCAACGGGTCTAAAAATATCAAGAGTTTTACAGACTTTACCCTAAAGATGAAGTATAACCTAGTTTGCTATTGACTCCTGAATCCTGACTCCTGAATCCCCAAAACGAAAACTTCTTATCTCACCATTGAGATAACTGCTGTGGCTTTTAATCGTGCTTGTGGCTACAGGGAGGCACAGGATCGTAACCTCCGGGGTGAAAGGGATGACAACGGAGAATACGCTTAATTGCTAACCAAGAACCCCGTAGCACACCAAAGCGATCGATCGCTTCTATGGCATACTGGGAACAGGTGGGTTGAAAACGACAGGAAGGGGGAAATAGCGGCGAAATAAACCGTCTATATCCCTCAATTAAGCCAATAAAAATTCCTTTCATCAATGTCACCTCGATCGCCTAAACTAAATAGATAGTCAATTTTCGCTTTTGCCACGTGGAACTATCCCACCCTCTCCTATTTTCGATCAGTTTAGTCGCCTGTTACCTAGCTGTTCTGATTCTGATCGCTGAAAAATTAAAAAGTGTTTTCAGTACCGATGGCGAAATTACCCGCAAAGTTGTCCACATTGGCACAGGAAACGTCATCCTTTTTGCCTGGTGGTTAAATATCCCCGCTTGGGTGGGAATAAGTGCGGCCATCCTAGCGGCCATTATTGCTATACTATCCTATTTTTTACCCATTTTACCTAGTCTTAATAGTGTCGGTCGCCGTAGTTGGGGAACTTTTTTTTATGCTGTTAGTATCGGTGTTCTTGTGGCTTATTTTTGGCCAATTTCTCACCCCGAATACGCAGCAATGGGTATTTTAATTATGGCTTTAGGAGACGGATTAGCAGCCCTAGTGGGACAAAATTTCGGTCAACATCCCTACAAAATTTTCGGCAGTGGCAAAAGTCTGGAAGGTTCCCTGACTATGTTAGGAGTCAGCTTTCTAGTCAGCTTGATTATTTTATCTTTTGTTAATGGCATTAATCCGCCAATTATTCTAGTATCTTTATTGACAGCGATCGGAGCTACTATTCTAGAAACTTTCTCGAAACTGGGTATAGATAATCTCACTGTACCCGTTGGTAGTGCCGCCATTGCCTATTTTCTTACTCAAATTTTCATCTCAAGCTAGTCTATCTCAGCTTATTCACAAGGGACGAATCTAAAACCTCATTGGTTAAGCTAAGTAGGGAGGCACAATTATTTGTTAGGATGGGTTAGTGGTAGCGTAACATGAGCGGGTGTTGGGTTTCATGCTTCAACCCAACCTACGTTCTATGTTAGCTGATAACTGATAACTGATAACTGATAACTGATATGACCTTTACTATCACTCAAAACCAAAATCAATATCTTACCTATTGTCTCAAGGATGAAGAGGCTGACGCTTATCTGGAAGTGGTTCCCGCTAGAGGAGGAATCATCACCCGTTGGCAAATTTGCGGAGAAGATCTTTTATATCTGGACAGAGAAAGATTCAAAGATCCTAACCTCAGCGTCCGCGGAGGAGTCCCGATTTTATTTCCTATCTGCGGCAATTTACCCGATAGTACCTATCAACACGAAGGCCGAAACTATAGCCTCAAACAACACGGATTTGCTCGTGATTTACCTTGGCAAGTCAGCAAACAAAGCAGCGAAACCGCCGCTAGTTTAACCCTAGAATTAAACAGTAATGAAGCCACTCGTCAAGTCTATCCCTTTGATTTTCAATTAATCTTTACCTATCAACTGCAAGGAAACAGCCTCAGAATTCACCAAAAAGTAATCAATCTTTCCCCCGAAAAAATGCCCTTTTCTATCGGCTTCCATCCCTATTTTCAAGTCACCGATAAAACCCGATTGTCCTTTGATATTCCCTCCTCCCAATACCTCGACCAACGCACGAAAACCTTCCATTACTACTCTGGTAACTTTGACTTTAATCTCGAAGAAATTGATGCCGCTTTTCCGCAAATTACGCGCCATCAAAGTGGTTTTAGTGATTCTTATCATCAGCGCCAAATTGTCCTCAGTTACGACGATCTCTATACAACTATAGTTTTTTGGACCCTGAAAGATAAAAATTATATCTGTCTCGAACCTTGGAGCGCTCCCCGCAACGCCCTTAACACAGGCGAACATTTGACCTACCTAGAACCCCAGAGCAGCCGCGAGGCGATCGTGGAAATGCGAGTCAATCAAATTTAAATTACCCCTTGACTTAGCCTCGATAAGATGTTATATTGATGAATCGTGTGCAGAACACGAAACGGGTCGCTAGCTCAGCGGTAGAGCACTCGGCTTTTAACCGATTGGTCTTGGGTTCGAATCCCAGGCGACCCATAAAAACTTACTGATACAGAAAGATCGACTTGTCTTCCCCTGTCTATGGATTAGCTTTGCATACCAGCAGTCCCCAACTGGGACTGGCCCTCTCTAATTTCAGGGATGATAGTCGTCAACAAACTTGGGACTTAGACAGGGATTTATCAAACCTATTCCACCCCTATCTAAAAAAGTTCCTAGCCCCGCAAAAATGGGCAGATTTAGCCTTTCTCGCCACTGCTAGGGGTCCGGGGAGCTTTACCAGTACCCGCATCGGTATAGTCACCGCTAGAACCCTAGCACAACAATTACAGCTACCGATTTTTACCGTCTCCAGTTTAGCGGCCTTTGCTTGGTCACAACGGGATTTTTACCCCCTTGATACCTATCTAGCCCTAGAAATGCCCGCCACTAGGGGACAATTGTATGTGGGCATCTATCGGGGTAATCGGGTTTATTTAGCTGATAGCCTGATGACTTTGGAACAATGGCAGCAGACCTTAGAAAACTTAACTATTTCCTATCAAAGATTAGCCACACCCAACTATTTAGGCATAAATGCCCCCGCTATCCTCGATTTAGCCCATTTGGATTGGCAAACGGGAAAACGCCCCCATTGGTCGGAGGCGCTACCATTTTACGCGATGTGATTGGGGTTTGCGGCAAAAAGTTTCTCGTGGGGTGTGGGGTGTAGGGTTTTACCCATTTTCAGGGGGTCAATTACCTAATTTTCGGGGAAAAAGTACCTGAATTTTCCCCCTGATCACTCCCACGCCTGGCACTTTTGGATTTCAAAAAGGTCTAAAAGTCTTACCCAACAACCCACATTCCGCACCCTAAGTGTCACAACGTCTCAAAAGAGGAAGGAGCGTGAGTCAAAATACTTATCTAGAGGAGTGAGTTGGCGGCAAGCTGCCGGCAACTAAGCCGAAAATTTCAGGGTTCCCCCAGTAATTCTC
>NZ_JADBUZ010000074.1:0-43060 GCF_020245305.1 Microcystis sp. M20BS1
TCCACCTAGGGCCATGAAGGCGCAGGGGAAGAGTAGTAAACCAGACCAACCGATGAAGACGAAACGGTCTCTTTTGAGCCAGTCATCGAGAGCATCAAACAGCCCTCTTTCTGGGGCGCGTCCGACAGCAATGGTCATGGGTATTTTTCCTCTTGCTTAACTGAAATCACGGGCAAGATTTCTTAACTTTTTTGAGTCTGGGATTACTCCCATTGTCTTATAAGATGGCGCGATCGATTGACTGGATTAGCTTAACTAAACTAGCTGCGATCGCTCGTTAATCCTCACAAACTGTAAAAGATTAACGTTTCTTAAACTAGCACAAGCTAGACAATAATTTCGAGTTCGGTAAGACTTTGGTTCCTTGCGGCCTCTATCTACCTTTAACTATTATTAGCAAAAAATTACAAATCTATACAACTTGACTCATAATTGATTTTTAATACACACAAAAACTTTTTTGTCAATGAGTATTTATATTCATTTTTTTAATTGATCGCCATTCCCAATCCTCTAGGGGTTGCTCTAGCAATTGACAATCAAAGCATTCCTCGGCGGCGGTTTTCAGGGTAGCGATAATTGTCTCTAGGGTCAAATCTGGGGCTAAATTGAGCTTTTGAGGGGCAGCACTGGCGAAAACTTGCTCAAACAGCGAATTATCCTGCTCTAACACCATCGAACCATGTTGGAGAACCGAGGAACCCCGTTGCAGTTGGGCGCTCCCAATAAATTTATTTCCCCAATTATCGACTAAATCCGCACCGGTAGCTGTACCGAAACAGTTAGCAGAATGGATATATCCCCGGCCGGCAGCACCGTAGGACAATTCTAGACCGAGATTTTGCCAGCCTGTGATTAAAAATTGACAGATTTGACAGTAAACTTTCCTAACATTCCCCTTCATCCCCGAATTTACCACCATATAAGTCAAATCCCCCTGATGTAGTACGGCCCGGCCACCGGTAGGACGACGAACTAGGGAGATTTTTTGACCTTGCCAAGTCAAATCACGCCAAAAATCGGGATATTGCCGTTGATGATAGCCCAAGGAAATAGCTGGGGGCGACCATTGATAAAAACGCAGAGTCGGGGGATGATGACCACAACGGTGTTGTTCTAGTAACCAAGAATCGATCGCCATTTGTAGCTCTGCCGATGAGATAATTGGAGGGATATAACGCCAAATTTTAGCTGCCACCAAAAGATTCTCGTAACATTTCATCATTATTATCTGCTACCGTCGCCACGAGAGTAATTGCTCGCGAAATCTCCCCAGCAGACAAATCGGCCACAGTACGCTGAGAAATCACCACCACCTGCTCATTCATAATGGCAAAATGAGATTCAAAGGTTTCGGCACAATTCATCGCTAATAACTTGCGGGTTAATCCCAATTCATCCTGAACAGGCAATTTCAGCACAGAAGACCACACCGTGAGAAAATCATCATCGCTTTCCCCAGTTAACTGCACAAATACCTCAACGCTACCATACTGAAACTTCCACAGATAACCTTTTTCTGTATGTTGTACCATAGCAGTATCATTCTGCTGCAGAGTAGAAATAACCATTTCAATCATTTCTTGGTGACTGCTCGTACTAGCCAGAAATTCATCGGTCATTGACTCTATTGCTTCTGAAGTCGCTAAACTTTCTGTGGTCATAAAAATTCCCTAAACTCGATCGATCACAATCTTATCCCAAGAGAAAAGAAAAAAAGACATTCGGGTTGGGGAAGTGGGGTTTTAGGGTTTTGGGGTTTTGGGGTTTTAGTTGAATTTCCCCACTTTCCCCACTTTCCCCACTTTCCCACTTCCCCAATTACTCAAAATTTTATGAAGCATTTGAGTAAACACCTAACTTGATCGATGACAATGGCTCTATCCCTTTCTAGCTGTCAATAATTATGCAAAGTCTTTTTCAACGTTCCCTAACTGAGACCAATTCTGGGGAAGAAGATACCCGTAGTCGTATTCTACAGGCCGCTTTACGTTTATTTGCCGCTAAGGGTTATGAAGGAACCACGACCAAAGACCTAGCAGGAAAAGCAAATGTGGCAGAAGGAACTTTATTTCGTTATTTTCCCAACAAAAAGGCGATTTTAATCGAAGTGGCCACTAGGGGATGGGTGGACATTCTCACCGACTTGCTGACGGAATTGAGCGAAATGGGCAGTTATAAAGCGGTAGCGCAGGTGATGCGACGTAGGGTGTTGAGAATGCGAGAAAATAGCGATTTATTGCGAGTTTGTTTTATAGAGGCACAATTTCACCCCGAATTAAAAGAGCGGATTCAATCGGAGGTAATTGCTAAAATGACCGATGTGGCTGAGGCTTTTTTTCAAACAGCGATCGATCATGGTATCTATCGTCCCATGAATCCGAAAATTGTAGCCCAGGTTTTTCTAGGAATGTTCGCAATTGCCGGTTTTTCTAGTGAAACTATTTTAGATAGTAATGCTTCCCCCTTAGCTTTACAAGAAATGGCCGAAGGTATTGCCGAAATTTTTCTGAATGGAGTGTTAGTTAAGTAGTCGTGCAAAATTAATTTCCTAGTCGAGACTCCGAGACTCCGAGACAGCTAATCTAAGGATAGGCGGTTAAAATCCTTTTTAGCTTACTTAAGTAGGGTTTACGGCAAAAAGTTTATTGGTGGGGTTAGGAGTCGGTCGTCAGGAGTCAGTAGCCGGTCGTCGGGAGGGGAAGTAAGAATAACAGAATGACCTCTTTAACTTAGACAATGGTGAAGTAAAAGTCGTTAACAATATCCCAGAATTACTCGAATTATCTATAGATAATCCCAATAAATTTAAAGAACACATGGACAGAGGAGATTTTGAGCGTTGGCTGGATAATATAGAGATAGGAGAAACAGAACTAGCAAATATAGCTCAGGCAACTCGAGAGAAGAATGATGATGAGCGCCTACATTATTTTCTCAGAGAATGCTGTCTAGTCTTGATTGAGAGAAACCCTTAATATTTCCTAACAAAAACTTGATTTGATCGCCAACTACCTGCAAGATAAAGAAAGAACGAATGAGATAGGAATTTACAAGGGGATAAAAATTAAAATCTTTCTGATTTCAAGCTACCAACGACCAGCGCTAGTCACTGATAACTGAAACCTGAAAACTGAAACCTGATAACTGAAAACTGAAACCTGATAACTGATAACTGATAACTGATAACTGAAATGACTCGATCCTATTTTGCTACCACCGCTAGGGGACTAGAAGAAATTGCCGCTAGGGAATTAGAATTCCTAGGGGCCAAAGAAGTGAAACCAGTATTCACCGGAGTCCATTTTCAGGGGGATATCTCCCTACTCTATCGAGTCAATCTTTGGTCAAGAATTATTTTTCGGGTTTTGGTTCCCATTGCCGAAATTCCCTGTGGGGATGGGAAGGAACTGTATGATGGTATTCAAGCCATTGATTGGCGAGATTATCTCAGCAGTGAGGAAACTTTAGCGGTACAATGTACGGGAACGAATGATCGCCTCAATCACACCCATTACACCGCTTTAAGCATCAAAAACGCTATTATCGACCAACAGCGTCAACAGGGCAATCCCCGTTCCTTTGTGGATACAGAAAACCCCGACCTGCAAATTAACGCTCATATCGAGAAAAATCGCTGTGTGCTTAGTTTAGATAGTTCTGGCCACAGTTTACATCGTCGCGGGTATCATCGGGCCATGGGAGTCGCACCTCTGAAAGAAAGTCTTGCCGCTGCTTTGGTAGAATTATCAGCATGGCAGGATGATATGGTGCTTTTGGACCCTTTCTGTGGTTCGGGAACCATTGTCATCGAAGCGACGTTAAAAGCTTTAAATATTGCCCCCGGTTTATCCCGTTCCCAGTTCGGATTCCAGAAATGGCCAGACTATCAACCGGATTTATGGCAATCTTTGCTTCAGGAAGCTAAAGAAAAACAAAAATTTCAGCTAAATGCGCCAATTTATGCTAGTGATGCCGATTATGAGGTTTTGCGTCAGGCCGAGGATAACGCCTATTTTTGTCAAGTGCAGGACTATATTAATTTTAGCTTGCAAAGCATCACCGACTTAGAACCGACGAGCGATCGAGGGATTATTCTCTGTAATCCCCCTTACGGCAAAAGATTGGGTAATACCGAAGAATTAGGGGCTTTATATAAATCCTTCGGTGATGTCTTAAAACAGAGGTTTAAGGGTTGGACAGCCTATATTTTATCGGGAAACAAAGAACTGACTAAACAAATCGGTCTGCGTTCTTCCCGTCGCACTCCCTTGTATAACGGTTCTTTGCCCTGTACCCTCTTAAAATATGAGTTGTATTAACTACATCAAAACCTTGAGACTGTCAAGGGCTAAATGAACATTCTGACGAACTGAGGCAGCAGAAGTGTGTAAATCCAGACGTTCAGCATCGGTCAAACGCACTTCCAGAATACTTTCCACACCCCGACAGCCTAAGCGACAGGGAACCCCCAGATAGACATCCTGTAAACCGTATTCACCCTTAAGATAGGCTGCCGCCGGCAGTAAACGGGATTGATTTCTCAATATCGTCTCGACCATGGTACAGGCAGAGGAAGCAGGGGCATAATAAGCGCCGCCAGTTTGCAGTAATTTGACGATTTCAGCCCCACCGTTGCGAGTTCTCTCCACTAAACGGTTAATTGTTATCTCGTCCATTAATTCGGTAATCGGCACACCACTGACGGTACAGTAACGGGGTAGGGGCAACATTAAATCACCGTGACCACCCAAAACCATAGCATGAACGTCGGCGGTACTAACCCCCAATTCCATGGCGATAAAGGTTTGTAAACGGGAAGAATCGAGGACTCCGGCCATTCCCATCACTCTTTGGGGGGGTAAACCGGTCGATTGCCAGACTAGATAGGTCATCACATCCAGGGGATTGGTGATGACAATAAAAATGGCTTCCGGAGAATACTGGAGGCATTTAGTGGCGGCCTCGACGACAATTTTAGCATTGACATTCATGAGATCATCGCGACTCATGCCCGGTTTTCTGGCTAATCCAGCCGTAATCACGACAATATCCGAGCCTGCCGTGTCTTCGTAGTTATTAGTGCCAATAATCTCGCTGTCGTGCAGTTCTATGCCCTGAGCTTCCATCAAATCTAGGGCAATACCCTGGGGCAAACCATTGACGATATCGAGGAGAACCACATCGGCGAGGTTTTTTTCGGCGATGCGTTGAGCCAGGGTGCGTCCGACGTTGCCGGCACCAATAACCGAGACTCGGGGCGATTGACAGGGGATGAGTGTATCGTAGAAGTCAACCATGGTTTATGGATGAGGCAATTCCTCATCAGGCGGGTTCCAGTTGTTCGAGCTTTAGCCACACACTGGGGGTGGGAACACAGAATTTAATCAAAGCATAATCATCTTTTACATCCAAGACTTCTGCTGTCGAGTCGAACATATAACTGGGTAAACGGCGATCGCTGGCTAGGGCTTCGAGGCTATTTTCTAGGTTTCCCGTCACCACGCGGACTAAAGCTCCTTTCTTAATTGTAGCTGCCATGTTTTTCTGGTTAAATTTGCTGGGGGTTTCCCCCATAAATTGTTACATATTCGGGCAGACCTCTGACAAGAGCTTTTTTCAGTCATCGGTTTACTGATGACTAATACCAAAGGCCGAATCTAAAACCTAATTGGTTAGGCTCAAAGCTTTGATGTACTTAGGTGGCTGGTTATAATTAAATTAAAAATGGATTTTAGGTTCGATCCCCCCCCTTATTAAGGAGGGTGCCGATCCCCCCTTAGTCCCCCCTTAATAAGGGGGGCATCTGAAAGTTTTCAATACCTACCTACTTAGTTTTTACCCTTGTTTTTAGGTGGGAGAATTGCCAGATTCTTTCTTGTGCATGAGTGCCTGTCGCCCCTTGCCTTTAGAAACTAATAACTGATTCCGGGCTGATGGCTTTTTGGCTTAAGATAAAGTTTAGCCCTCGATCGAGTTCTCGTGTTTTCATGGTTTTACAACTGCGCGTCTATGTTCCCGAACACCCTCTGGTTAAGCATTGGCTGGCGATCGCCCGCGATCAAAATACCCCCTCGGTACTGTTTAAAACAGCGATGACGGAACTAGGGCGCTGGTTAACCTACGAAGCAGCCAGGCAATGGTTGCCGACCCTGGAAACTAGCGTTAAAACCCCTCTAGCGGAATGTCCCGCTACTTTTATCGATCCTAGCGTACCGATCGCCGTAGTCCCGATTTTACGCGCAGGATTAGCCCTGTTGGAAGGGGCGCAAAGTCTTTTACCCCTAGCTAGTACCTATCATCTCGGTTTAGTCAGAAATGAGGAAACCCTGGAGGCGAGTTGTTATTTAAATAAATTACCGGCTAGTTTTGATCCGGCCACGAGAGTGTTAATTCTTGAACCGATGTTAGCCACGGGGGGATCAATTTCAACGGCAATGGCAGAAATTACCAGCAGAGGCGTTGATCCTGCCCTAATTCGCCTGATTTCCGTGGTGGCTGCCCCGCCGGCTTTACAGAAATTGAGTCAGAATTATCCCAGCTTGAACATCTATACGGCTATTATCGATGAAGGATTAAATAGCCGCGGTTACATCGTGCCGGGGTTGGGCGATGCCGGCGATCGAGCTTTTGGAACCTATTAGGAGAAAAACGGATTATGAGTCAGCGAGATGGGTTTGCGGGCGGTTTTTTGGCTGGTGCGATTGTCGGTGGTTTAGTGGGCGGTGTTTTGGGGACAGTGTTGGCTAATCGCAGCCGTCGCGGTTTAGCAGATGGTGATAATCAGTCTTTTTTGGAGGAGATCCGCAATGGGCGCTTGACTCCAGAGGAAGGTATGGAAATGGCCCGCCGCAGTTTAGAAGATAAAATTGCCCAGTTAAATCTAGCGATCGATGATGTGCGTCAACAGTTAGGATCGGTACAGGAAAACGGCAGCGATCATTAAATAGGGTTGGCTGAATAAATCTCAAAACCTTTATATAACTGTGAGTTAGGGATAGGTATAGCCGCTTCTTAAAAGTTGCCAAACATTAATCAAATCAAGGAGAATTTATTCTCAATTATCAAAATTGAGACAGTTTGTGCCGCTTAAATAAAGAGATTTTGATAACTAAATTAAAGCATATCTAAAGAGTTTTGAGTTAAGAGTAAAACTTCAAGTTTTCATTCAGAATATAGCGTTTCTTAAGCTAGTGAGGTACACCTATTCTTCTTTCCTTTCGTCTAAAGCCCATAACTTTTGTACCTCAGCAGACTGAAAAAAGCTATGGTTTAAGAGTCATGAGAAGAAAAACATAGGGAAAAAAAGCAAAAAAAAGTTAGCGGACAAAGAAGAGGTGGTCGAGTAAATGGGATGGGAGGAGTGAGATATTCCGATAAAAAAAGATTCGTAGAATTCATCAAAAAAGGAAATTGAGAAACTTTTTATGAAGTGGTAAAAGTTTTTTATACAAAAATCATTAAAGAATGGGTGGAAGCGGGGAATAAAGAGGAGGATTTTCGAGAAAAGGGTCGAAAGATTGTCCTGATTCTCGATAATGCTAGTGTTCACAAAAAAACGGATGTTGTTGGTAAAATTGCTGAAAATATGCCCAACTTAATTTTAGAGTGTTTACCCGCATATAGCCCAGATTTAAATATCATTGAATTGCTCTGGCACTCGACAAAAGAATTTATCGCTCATCGACTTTTTAAATCAGTTGAAGAATTAGAATCTCTTTTACATCAACTTTATAAATGAAGGAGGTCTAATTATTAAGTGGGATCGCAAGTTGAAAAACAAGGGTAATTCTGTTAACGCAATTTAAATTACGAACAGCTTACTGCACACTTAAAACTCAAATCTGATAACTGATAACTGATAACTGATAACTGATAACTGTCTTACTCGGCCTTTACCAAACCCTGAGAGCGAATACAGGCCTGTTCCCAGCGACAATCGGGATTAACTTCCACTGGTTTGAGTCGCGCCCAGATTTCGCCTTGATCATCGGCATAAAAACTATCGATAATAGCAGGAATACGAGTACCAAAAGGTTCAGTAATCAGGACAGAATCGGTCAGATTAAATACTTCGCCATTAGCTCCCGTCGCTTTTTCGATGACGGGAATTTCTGCTTTGGGAATCGGTTTTCGGAATGGAGGAGCCGAATCGAAACGGGGACGGAGAGGAGATTTTATCTCACTACTGACTGATTTTACCGTTTCCTCGGTTGGTTTTTCCTCAATTATTTCTGGAGGGGTTTCTGGAGGTTTGGGGGGTACTGCAGCCCTAGAACCCTTTTTAATAATTTGTAGAGGTTGTAGGGGAGGAGTGGTTTTAATTGGCTCTTCGGGAGGTTCAGGGGTGCTAGGGGTTTTCTTCGGGGGACGTGGCATGATACGACAAGGAAAATAAAAACTATAGGATTATTGAAGCATATCGAGCCGCTAACCCGCTCGACCAGTGCTTGTGTCAATTTTGCTGTGGCTAATTCTTCCCTGGATCCGGGCCAGATACCCCGCACTATAGCTATCTAGGAATTAGTCGATTCCCCTCTCCTCTCCAACTTATTGAAAAAACTTCTCATTAAGTATTGACAAAAATTCCTAATAAGCTTATAGTTATTTATAGTGTTCTCCTCTTAAGGATCGGCAGTGGAACCGCGCGGCAGTCTCTAACAATGCGGTTCCCATTTTTTTTTGGAACGATAGAAGGCTTTTAACGTCTCTAAACTTCTAGGTTTCCTCATCCTTTGGCTTTTATGAACGATAATTCCGACCTGTACCTCGATCATCTCACCCATGCGGATACTGTCATCACTGCTGAAATTGTCGAGCATGAGAGTCAATCAACAGATGAGACAGATTGGGCAGCTCTATCCTCTCATTTACGTCAACAAAATCAAGAATTACAAGCGGAGATCTGGCGACGGGAGCAAGCTCTGGCGGAACTGCGATCGCGGTTAGCCGAGCAACATCGTCGCTGGCAAAGTTGCGATACCCTAATCCAGCAGCAAAACGAGGAACTGCAATACGAAAAGCAACAATTACAGCGAGCTTTAGGAGAAATCGAACAGTATCGTCAAGCAGAACAACGGCAACCGATGATTATTGCCAATTTGACCGCAGAATTGACCCGCACGCGCCAACAATTAGCCCGTTTAGAGCGAGAATGTGCCTTAATTCAGGAAAGTTATCAGGAAAAAAGCCAAAAACTGTGCAACTATGACCAGCAATTGCAGGAATTACGCACCCGTCTCCAACGTCAGCAACGCTACACCCTCCAGTATAAAGCGGCCTTGGCCCAGTATTTCCAGCGCGGTAGAGATCGCAATTTTTCCCCAGATTTAGCCATTGTTGACAAGGCAGCTGCGATCGAGCCTTGGTCTCAGACAGAGAATCAAGAAAACGATGAAGTGGCTCCCATCGATGATTTTGTAGCGGAATTAGAGACTATTGAGCCAGTAGAATCCTTAAATAAGAAAGACAGGGATTGGCCCGCACCTATCATCTCTCCTTCCCCGAAATATTCCTCTTTTCGGGTTGATTTGCCCACTTTTATTAAATATCGCCAAGAAAAAGATAATTCCTGAACAACAGAAAGAGAGCCGGCGACTGTCCATGTTTCGTCTCGGCTCTCTATTCTGGTTCGCTCCTCACACTAATTAAAATCTATCATAAGCTGATGGTTTTGTCCACTAAATTCACAAAAGTTAATATTTTTATAGTTCCGTCATCGGCAGCAGTTGCCATTTTTGACGGAGAAGACGGTTAAGTAGTTTTTGACTGACGCTAATCAGGATTAATCTCGATTGCTGAATTGGGGCCGATTCTCCGATAATGCGACAGTTACGCTCAAAATTGAGCATCGCTTCGCACAAATTCGCAGTTAGGGGATAGAGTTTCTGGCCTTCCCAACAATCGCAAACGGTTAAAATTTGCAGGATTAAGGCTATTTCGGCGGGATGATGCCATGATAATAGTTCAGACTCGGTTAATCTAATTTTTTCCCGATTGAGCAGTTGTAACAAACTAGAATAGCGAGCGTGGGTATATTGAAATAAAAAGAAAAATTCTCCTTCGGGATGGAGAGGAAGCTGATCGGAGAAAAATTTATCAATTAAATCGTTTAGTTTCAGTAACCAAAAGGACAAAAATTGCTGATCTAATAATAATTCTAGCCATCCTTCCCTAAGCTGAATTTGTGGAAAAAGGGCGATTAAATGGTTAAATATGGTTTGACATTGAGCGGGTGTAAAATAATAAAACAGAGGTGAACGATAGAGGATACTATCAGTTTTTTGGCAACGATAGAAAGTTAATTTATGGTTGTTTTCTGGAAAAAGATTAATTAATTGTTGTTTTAAACAATGCTCGATCGAGGGGTGATTGCAGATAAAATTCATACTCAGAAGGGTAAACGTAGTTGCGTGCGCCCAAAACGTCCTCTAGATATTTCCACCAAATTGAGATGCACCCAAATTATCCCTATTCTTCTTCCTTCCACATAAACACCAGAAGAGCCAGTTTTCGGATATTGTAGTAGATATCTATGGGGGAAATTCAGATATATTCTAGAACGCGAGGTGTGGAAACTGACGCGATTGCCCATAAAAATGCCAGGTTTTTGAACGTGGACTCGTTGAACCAAGAATCCCGAAGCGCTGGGGTGGGAGTGTCAATCGGATTCTCTCAAGAAACCCGCTTTCTGACTTGTAGTAAGATTGAGGGCATAGTATGGCAATTTCGTAGGCGATGAAGGCAGCGGCAGTTATTGAGCAGTACAAAAACGGGCGGCGGGATTTCCGGGGGGAATCCTTGCGGGGTGGTAACTTTCGCGGTGCGGACTTAACAGGGGCGGATTTCAGTGGTTGTGATATACGCGGGGCAAATTTTAGTCGGGCGAATTTGACGGGGGTGAAGTTTGCCGGGGCGAAGGCGGGATTGCAGAAGCGGTGGCTGGTGATTTTGCTGGGGTTGGCTTTGGTGTTAATTGTGGTTTCGAGTTTTTTCTCCGCCTTCGGCGGTTATATGGTGGGCTTAATTTTTTATTCCAATCCAGAAAACCAAGTTACTGGTTGGTTCACCTTAATTTTTCTCATCTGTTTTTGCGCTGTCACTTGGCGTAAAAATATTTTGGCCTTCGCCATAGCCGTAGCCGTAGCCGGAGCCGTAGCCGTAGCCGGAGCCCTAGCCGGAGCCTCAGCCCTAGCCGGAGCCGGAGCGGGAGCCGTAGCCGTAGCTATATCCGTAGCCCTAGCCGGAGCGGGAGCCGTAGCCGGAGCCTTAGCCGGAGCCGGAGCCGGAGCCTTAGCCCTAGCCGGAGCGGGAGCCGGAGCCCTAGCCGGAGCGGGAGCCGGAGCCTTAGCCCTAGCCGGAGCGGGAGCCGGAGCCTTAGCTGTAGCCGTAGCTATATCCGTAGCCCTAGCCGTAGCCATATCCGTAGCCGTAGCCGGAGCCGTAGCCGTAGCCGGAGCCGTAGCCGTAGCCTTGACGCTATTTTACTTTTGGCTCGGTTGGCTGACCCTTAAACAGGAAAGCCGCGATCCTTGGTTGCGTAAAATTGTGATAGCCTTTGCTGCCATTGGTGGCACATCCTTTTTTCAAGCCAATTTAACCGCAATAGATTTTACAGGAGCCACCTTAAAAAGTACCAATTTTAATCAGGCAATCTTGAATAAAACAATTTTTAAACAAGCAATTAAATTGGAATTAGCCCGCCCCGGCAATACCTTATTAGCCAATCCCCGGGTTAGAGAATTTTTGATTGATTCCCGCACCGGAAGCGGAAAAGACTTTGCCCAAGCCGATTTACGGGGGGCATACCTGGAGGGGGCAAACCTGCAAGCTGCCAACTTGCGCCTCGCCGATATCAGTGAAGCCAGCTTGCAATACGCCAACCTTGCGGGGGCAAACCTCACCGAAGTCAACGCCGTCAATGCCGATTTGCGCCATGCTACTCTGACGGGTGCTTGCGTGGAAAATTGGAATATTGATGCTACCACCCAACTGGATGAGGTGGACTGCCAGTACATTTATCTGCTTAATGGGCAAAAAGAGCGCCGCCCCAGCAGTGGCGAATTTCAACCGGGCGAATTTACTAAATTATTTGCCGAAATGTTCGACACCGTTGACCTGATTTTCCGCAATGGGGTAGATTGGAAAGCTTTCATCGCTGCCTTAAAAGAAGTACAAGTGCAGAATGAAGATACGCCGCTTCAGGTGCAGAGCATTGCCAATAAAGGAGATGGCGTGATAGTGGTAAAAGTCCATGTACCGTCCGACACTGATAAAGAGAAAATTCACCAAGAATTTAACCAAAATTATCAACTACAACTCGCAGCCATCGAAGCCCAATATAAGGCACAACTCACCGCCAAAGAGACAGAAATTGCCATCTATCGCCAACAAAGTGTTGATATGATGGAAATTACCAAAACCCTCGCCAACCGTCCCATCCATGTAGAAGCAAAAGCCATGAGCCACAGTAACGACAGTTCCCCAAATATTACCATCCGCGATATTAATAATTCCGCCGTCAATTTCGGCGAAATCATCGGCGATGTAACTAATACCATTAACCAAATTGCAGCCGATGCTTCCCCAGAAAATGCCCAACTCAAAGCCTTACTGCAAGAACTAACCCAGGCGATTAAAATTGACAGCCATTTAGATGAAGAAGAAAAAGCCGAAGCCGCCAACCAAGTGAAAAAGATTGCCCAAGCTAGTCAAAATCCTGATGATGCCGGACTGCAAAAGAAAGCCCAACGAGCAGTTAATTTTCTCGAAACAATTGCTAAAGCTTTGGAACCTGCCAGCAAACTTGCCCAAGCCTGTCAAACAGCCTTACCGATAATTTTGAAAACATTAGGCTTCTGATAGGTTTGTAGTTGCGCTTTAGCGCAGTTCTAGTTAGGGTCTGCTGAAAAAGTTTTTCGGTAGAGGCAGGGTGTGGGGTGTGGGGTGTGGGGTGTGGGGTGTGGGATTTTACGGGTTTTGAGGTGGCCAATTACCTAATTTTTAGGGAAAAAGTACCTGAATTTTCCCCCTTATCACTCCCATACTTGGTACTTTTTGATTGACAAAAAGTCTAAAAGTCTTACCCAACAAGGTTTTTAGATTTATTCAGCAAACCCTAGTTAGGGCTATCGATGGCAATTGTCGATGATAGCTGAGATTCTATCACTTGATGACCGAGATTAACCGGTCGAGCATTTCCCTCTACTGGCGCGCAATAACGGGGAATTGGGCTAGAAACGAGGCTAATATGACGGTCACTCACCGCTAATCCATGGCTAGGATCATAGCCTTTCCAGCCGCCCCCCGGCAAGTACACCTCTACCCAAGCGTGTAAATGTCTTTCTCCTTGGTCTAAATCTCCTTCTTGATAGCCACTGACAAAACGGGAAGCCAATCCCACACAGCGACACACATCCATAAATAAAACCACAAAATCGCGACAGGAACCCTGCTTATTTTTCCAAGTGTTTCCGGGTAGATAGGGTTCCCCGGTAAGACGAATAATTTGCTGACAATTTCGGTAAATTTTGTCATTAAGATTAAACAGGAAAGATAGCACCTGTCCCTCAGTTTCCTGCATAACTTCCTGGGCTAATGCTGCCACATCAGGGTCATTAGCTAACCCATAAAATTGTCGGTAGGGTTGTAATTGACTGTGGAGAGAAATGGGATAATCAAAGGGTAAACAGGTCGCCCAAGGTTCCAATAAATACTGGAAAGGATTAACCCCATGGGTTTCCACTTCACTCACCACATCAATCAATAATTCTTCCGTCGGTTGATTAAACCAAATTTGTAAACAAGAATTACCATCGAGGTCGATAATATTAGTTATTGTTAAAGGTTCTGGGTTAATTTTGAGCGTGAACTCTCGCAAAGTTTGCCCACCATCAGATTTTGGCCGCAAGCGCAGCAGATGGGGTGATAAAATCACGGGTTGATTATATAAATAGTTAGTTTGATGCCGAATGTGATAACGCATTAAGTTGTTAATTGGGATTGATATTGAAAGTTATTTACTGGCAGAGATGGGGCAAGTTCGGGATTAAAAACAAAGAAAGTTTCTGTCATTTTTATTCCCACATCATTAACTCTTTTTTGAATATGGTCGAGGAATTCATGCAATCCCATTTCAATAACATCCTCGATAGTTAGATAACTCATTTCGGCACAAAGTCGCCCTAAACTTCTTTCTACCGAATTGCCCCAAGTTCCTACAGGAGTACCGGTAACTTGATGCAAACAGTGGTCTAATTCCCGCAGACAAAAGTGAATTGAGCGAGGAAATTCTCGATTAAGAATTAAAAATTCGGCCACGTCACTAGGAGTAATCCGTCGTTGACATTTACGATACATTTCGTAGGCACTCACCGACCGCAGTAAAGCAATCCATTGAATTTGGTCTAGAGAAGTTCCTACCCATTGAGCGGAAGGCAAGAGATAATAGTATTTAACATCAAGAATTCTGGCGGTTTTATCGGCGCGTTCCTGTAATCTTCCCATAACGCCAAAATGCCAACCTTCATTATGAGTCATCGTCGCATCCATTACTCC
The DNA here is from genome assembly GCF_020245305.1 of Microcystis sp. M20BS1. Classification (NCBI taxonomy): domain Bacteria; kingdom Bacillati; phylum Cyanobacteriota; class Cyanophyceae; order Chroococcales; family Microcystaceae; genus Microcystis; species Microcystis sp. M20BS1. The sequence continues at coordinate 14,557 of NZ_JADBUZ010000074.1, forward strand.
CGCAAAACGGTGACTAGCCAATTTAACTTGGGTAAAAAAGTTCGGTAAAGTAGTTTGAGGATGGTAAGAGGAAGCGTCTTTTACCATCAAGAAAAAACCATTAACCTGTTCCCACATTTCCGAAGAAATAATCTCGCGAACTGACCGAGCATTTTCTCTGGCCCAGCGCAAACAAGAGATAATTGAGTTACTATATTCCGTGTCAAATGTCAAGAAATTGATCACATTTTCTGCGGTGGCTGTGCCGTAACGTTTCTTGAATTGTTCTAAATCTCCCGTGGTTAAAACCAAAGGTTCCCACTGTTGCAAAACGCTGGTAGGTACATCTAACATTAAATTAAGATTAACATCCATAAACCGGGCGACATTTTCTGCCCGTTCAATATAGCGATTTAACCAATAAATTGAATCAGCAACTCTACTAAGCATAATTAACTGGGAAAAAGTGAAAAGGAAAAAGAAAAGGGTAGGGTGGGTTACTAACCCACCAAAATTTTGATTATTGTCCTGATTACTTGGTTAAAACCCAAGTATCTTTACTGCCACCACCTTGAGAAGAATTAACCACTAAAGAACCCTTTTTCAAAGCTACGCGAGTTAACCCCCCGGGATGCACATAAATTTCATCACCCCGATGGAGAATATAGGGACGTAAATCCACATGACGACCTTCAACTTCCGTGTCAATTAAAGTGGGAACCCTAGAAAGACTTAACACCGGTTGAGCGATATAATTGCGGGGATTAGCAGCAATGCGTGGGGCAAATTCTGCCCTTTGTTCGGGGGTAGCTTGAGAACCGACTAACATCCCATAACCTCCCGACTCATTAGCGGCTTTCACAACTAATTTATCGAGATTATTTAAGACATAATCTAAGTCCTTTTCTCGCCAACAAAGATAGGTAGGAACGTTATTTAAAATCGCTTCTTCTCCCAGATAATAACGAATCATATCGGGGACAAAAGCATAAATAACCTTATCATCGGCGACTCCCGTACCCGGGGCATTAGCTAAAGCGACGCGACCTTCCTGGAAAACTTTTAATAATCCGGGTACACCTAACATCGAATCGGGACGAAAAACCGCCGGATCTAAAAAGTCATCATCGAGGCGACGATAGACCACATCTACCCGTCTTAATCCCTTGGTGGTTTTCATTTGTAGATAACCATCAAAGACGACTAAATCACGCCCTTCCACTAATTCTACCCCCATTTGTTGGGCAATAAAAGAATGTTCAAAGTAGGCAGAATTATAGGTTCCGGGGGTTAAAACCACCACGGTGGGATTAGGTAATTGGGCTGGGGCTAAATTAAGGAGAGTTTCCAACAGATGGGAAGGATAATCATCCACCGGTTTAACATTCATTGTCTGGAAAATATCTGGGAAAGTGCTTTTCATTACCCGACGATTTTCGAGGACATAAGAAATACCGGAAGGAACCCGCAAATTATCCTCTAAAACGTACCATTGACCATCTTTATCGCGGACTAAATCGGTTCCCGTGATGTGACACCAGATACCTCCGGCGGGTTTCAGTCCCACACAGGGTTTCAGAAATCCCGTCGCCGAGGCGATTAATTCGGGGGGAATAATGCCATCTTTAATGATTAACTGGTCATTATAGATATCGGAGAGAAAAAGATTGAGGGCTTTGATGCGTTGTTTCAGTCCTCTTTCTAAATAATCCCAGTCCTCAGCCGAGACAATTCGGGGAATAATATCAAAAGGAAAGATTTTTTCCACCCCTTGATTGTCGCTATAGACATTGAAAGTCACCCCCAATTCAAACAGGGCCGACTGAGCGGTTTCCCGGTGTTGTTGAAGTTCTCGGGGCGGCAGATTCTGCAACCATTTGATTAAAGGGGACGCGTGGGGACGAGGTTGACCATCATCTAAGAATAGTTCGTCGTAGAAGCCTTCGGGATCGTAGGTATTTAATAGCACGCTGACCTCATTTCATACCTTACCTATTCCCAGTGTCGGACAATTGGCCTGATTTTTTGTAGTCTAGGAGACATTTTAAGGGAAATTTTAGGAAGTTAGCCGTTTTTCGTCCCTAGCGATCGCCAATCGATCCCCACCGGTGGAGAAACCTGACCGGAGCGAGAATTAGACCTGAAAACTGTGTTACATTTTTTAAAGGTCACACATTAAATCTTTCATTTTTCTTACTGGTTACGCGATGTTTACCAAACAAGTAACGGATTCTAAAGCCTATCAATGGTTTGAGGAACGCTTAGAAATTCAAGGGATCGCTGATGATATCAGCACCAAATACGTTCCCCCTCACGTCAATATCTTCTACTGTCTGGGTGGCATCACCCTTGTGTGCTTCGTGATCCAGTTTGCCACTGGTTTCGCCATGACCTTCTACTACAAACCCACTGTAGCAGAGGCCCTCTCCTCCGTACAGTACATCATGAACGAAGTTAACTTTGGCTGGTTAATTCGTTCTATCCATCGCTGGTCCGCCAGTATGATGGTCTTAATGATGATCCTGCACGTTTTCCGCGTTTACCTGACCGGTGGATTCAAAAAACCTCGCGAATTAACCTGGGTAACTGGGGTTGTCCTGGCCGTAATCACCGTTAGCTTCGGTGTCACCGGTTACTCCTTACCCTGGGATCAGGTGGGTTACTGGGCGGTTAAAATTGTTTCCGGTGTACCTGCTGCTATTCCCGTCGTCGGTGATCAACTCGTCACCCTGATGCGCGGTAGCGAAAGCGTCGGTCAAGCAACTTTAACCCGTTTCTACAGCTTACATACCTTTGTACTACCCTGGTCGATCGCGGTCTTCATGTTGCTACATTTCTTGATGATCCGTAAACAAGGCATTTCTGGGCCTCTATAATTCAGAAAAATATCTCTGTCGATCCGAAATCATTTTTAGGAGACATTATCCATGTCCACATTAAAAAAGCCCGATCTCAGCGATCCCGCTCTGCGCGCTAAGTTGGCTAAAGGGATGGGTCACAACTACTACGGTGAACCCGCTTGGCCTAACGATCTGCTCTATGTCTTCCCGGTGGTTATCTTTGGTACGATCGGACTCTGCACCGGTTTAGCGATTATGGATCCCACCATGATCGGTGAACCTGCCGATCCTTTCGCTACTCCCCTAGAAATTCTGCCAGAGTGGTATCTTTATCCCGTTTTCCAAATTCTCCGTATTCTTCCTAACAAACTCTTAGGTATCGCTTGCATGGCCGGCGTTCCCCTAGGCTTGATGTTAGTTCCCTTTATTGAAAGCGTCAATAAATTCCAAAATCCTTTCCGTCGTCCCGTCGCTACCGCTATCTTCCTATTTGGTACTGTGGTCACGATTTGGTTAGGTATTGGTGCCACTTTCCCCATCGATACATCTTTAACTCTCGGTTTGTTCTAAGTTACTGAACTTCACCGGTTTTTTGCCCACGCTTGTGATTCCTGACTTTGGAAGAGCGATCGTGGGCAATTTTAATTTTGATTTCTTCTATCGGGTAATTTGTTGTACCAAAGCGATAACATCACTGCGGCTGAGTTTTTCCTTACCTAAAGCTAGAACTTCGAGAGTGCCATGGGCTAAAGCGAGGGGAATCTTACAAAAATCGAGTGCCGGCCCTTTCGGCAGCGATTGAGTGTAATAATCGGCTAATTTCAGATTACGACGGGCATAATTATGAATATCACTAATTGTCCAACCCTGGGGCAGAAAACTTACCCCCCGGCGCAGATCCTCGCCATGGTTGCGGGCAATATTAACCGCTTGTAAACCCCGACCAAAACCGATGGCATAACTGCGATTAGTTTGAGTGCCGTCGTACCAATTCCAGAGGTCAGACAGCAATAAACCCACAGCACCGGCCACACTAAAGGTATATTGATCTAATTCCACTTCTGTGCGAATATCCCAGTTATTCCCGGCCCAGTAGGCCATGCGATCGGCCATGGCCGCCGTGGCATCCCAAACCCGGGGGGCGATCGAATCCGGTGCTAACATTGCCCATTCGCCAATTCTCAGGGTGACTTCCGGCAAAATCTCCCGATGGACTAAGCCAAAAGTAAAATCCTCTTTGGTAGAATTTTGGGTACCTGCTTGTAAATTCAGGCTAATTTGTCTTAATATCTGGGCTTTACTGAAGTTATCTAGGTCTGGATGGTCTTCTACTTCATCGATCGCCCTCATACAGAGATAAGCTGAGGCTACTGCCTCGAGCAGACGATCCGGTAAACGACTTATGGGAATATAAAAAGTTCGACTCGTTTCTTGCAGAATCGTTAAAGCATTATCGCGCAAATTCATTCAGTCCACTCCTCACGCCAACTTAGGTAACTACGAGTTAAACCAATCAGATAGATCGGTTTAGGTGATTCCGATGTTCCTAAGACAAAGTTGCTGTCTATTGTAGTATGATTATTCAAAATTTCCCGATTATTCTCGAAAAAATCAACCATTAGGGTCTTCTTGACAATTTTTCTTTCTCGTATAGCTGAGGGACAATTACGGCAATTTTTCGAGATTACAGGCTTAAAAAGCGGTTTTTGCCCGTTTTTAAACGGTATTTTGCGGCTTCATGGCAGGGATTGAAAGGAGGTCACTTGTAAAATTGGCCCGATCATGGCCAGAGTCATCACATCCGAGCGAATTTGACCTATAACTGTCACTTTTGCCCTTGTTTGAATTAATTCGGCGGTCGGTTCCATTAATTCGTAGGTTTGACCGTTATCGGCAATTAATGCCCAAGTTCCCGTGCCTATTTCGATTCTTTTTACCTGACCCGTTACACTAACACTCATGCTTTGATTTCCCCGATCGAGGCGATCGCGATTGCCGCCCCTGTTACAAGCATTCTATCGATATCTTTCCTCGGCATTGATTGTCAATTTTGGCAGAATTTAACCCCATAAATCAGTTTTTTTTATCTAAAAAGCGATCGCTACTTCCGCCACCACCGCTAAGAGGGAGGCCACAGCCGCTAAAATCATTATTTCTCGATCGGATTGTCTCATAGCTATCTGAGTATAAATTACTAGTCCTAGTCTATATCACATCTAACCTAGAGTTAAATTGATCTAAATTATTTTATCCATAGATAAAAAGCTATAAAAGTTATCGGCAAGAAGGGAGAAATCTTTTTCTGAATTACCCTGTATTATTTGTTCAGAAACCCTAATTAAGCCTAACTGTTAATAGCTTAATGATATTCAATAACATTAGATTCCATAGGTATAAACCAATGGGAGATATTTTCTAGTTTTTGATGGATTTGATCGAGATGATCCTGCACGGGTTGCAGAAAAGTTTCGTACTGTTGCATCTGAGTTTTTAAACGCACTAATGCCAGATTAGCATCGCGCCATTGTCGCTCCTGTTCTTCAAATTCACGAGTTTTTTGCTCTAAATCCGAGCATTGCTCATCAATAGTATCTCTGTTTTTTTGTAAATCCTCTTGTAGCTCCTTGATTTCTGCGGCTAAACGTTGACTTTCTTGGAGATTATTTTGATAACTATCCTCCAGGAGAATTAACACTGGTTCAAAGCTACATTTTTGGGCATCTTCTGGGGATAAAATTCCCTGTCTGCGTTGCAGAATTTTCAGATGTTGAGAGCAAATAGCTTGCCTTTCCCGAAGATTCCGTCTTTGTCCGAACAAAGTTTCTGCCAGCATTCCTTTTCTCTCCTGTTCCTCGGCTAATTCCGCCTCTAAATTAGCTCGCTGGGATTCATCTATTGTGGCCATTCTTGCCTCTAATTCTTCCACGGTTTGAGATTGGAGAGTTAATTCTTCCTCTTGGTCGTTGACAAAAATTTCCAAGCGATCGAGGTCTGTTTGTAAATTGTTAACTAAGCTCTCCAATTTTTCTAAAGGCATTTTTTCAAGAGCTTCTAGATCGATTTTACCATCAAAATCTAGGTCTGCTGCTTGGGCGAGACGAAGGAGCATTTGTCGAGTAGAATCAGTGGTTTGTAGGGTGAGGTTAAGGTGCTCGAATAATTCCTGTTTTTGACTCAGAACAGTTTCTTGTATTTGTAGTTGTATTTTCGTTGTTTCCAAAACACTGCGACTTGTCTTTAATTCCCTGGCTCTTTGTTTGAGATGATTGAGCATTTGTTCGTTGACGACCTGGCGATTTTCTACAGCTTTTTTCTGCTCCTCTAAACTTTGCCAACAACTATTTAAAATTGTCTGTTGTCCCTGCACAGATTCAAGAGTTGAATAGAGAATTTGTGAGGGAGAATTACCCAGATCGTGATTATTGGCTAAACTCTCCGCTAGAGAGCGAATAAATTGTTGTTGTTCTGGGGAAAGATTGGGGAAGGAGTTGAAATTTATTTGTTCTTCTTCCAGGTGTCGCTGTTGCTCTATCAATTGTTGTTTTAGGTTTTCCAGTTCTTGTTTTTTGCCCTCTAAATAATCGAATTCTACTTCTATGCGCTCAATTTGCTCAATTCTTTCCTCCATTTCCATTTTCTGGCGGTTGAGAATCTCGCTTTGATAGGTGAGGGATTGTTTCCACTGAGCGATTTTCTCTTGATCTTCCTTATTGCGTTCGATCAAACGGGAAATCTTTTGCAGTTGTCGCACCATCTCCGCTCCCGCTAATTCCGGTTTTCCTTGCAGTTGACGATTATCGCTCAAATTCACCAAGAGAAGCGCACCTTCTCCTATGGAGTTAGTTTCGTCGCAGGTTAAAATATCGTTTCCCGCTATGGCACTCCACGTCTGATCTTTATGCTGACAGGCCAATAGTTTCAATTCGGTTTTGTAACCACTGATAAAACCTCTAGTCTGTTTTTTTACTTCTGCAAGGTATAGCACGAGTAGTCTTCCTGTGTGATGAAAGTTTTTGTAATTGGTTTTAGAGAGAGTTGGTGATCGAGGCTAGGAACGGCCTGTCTATAGTTTCAGTGTACCCATCAGCTGCCAAAAAATTTTAAATTTCTATTATTCAAGTTTTTCTTTTTGAGACATACATTTGTCCTCAATTTTTCCTCTTACCCACTGGAAAATTTTAAATTTTTGAAGATTTTTAAGCACCAATTTACTGACCTAGTCTCAAAAAATTTGGCAGTCAATCTCATAAATCGGCTGATGTTTTCTGACCCCTTTTACCTCTGGCTGCAGTTTGAATAAGCTGACCACACATCTAAATTATCGTTTAAGACGGCGTGAGAGCGAGAGGCAAGGATAGAAAGCTAGACCTTTTGTACTGAAAATTGCCAAAGCTAGTTTAAATGCAGCAAAGCTTACTGAAAAATATCTTACATAATTAGCTTATCAGATTTATTATTAGTGACAAGAGCAAGGAAGACAGCGTTTCTTCTCAAGATGAAGTATGACGAGACTTGGCATCATCTCCAGACTAACACCTCCTCTTCCAGTATTGCCCAAGACTAGAGACTTCGTACCTCACCATTAAGATAACTGCTCTAGGTTATTCTAGACCAAAAGAAATAGCGTCTAGTGGGGGAGATTCCGAGAAATTAGGCAAGGAAGCTTCAATGAGATTGACATTCCCAGTATTTTACAATTGATTGAACTAGGACAAAGAACAAGAGAACTATTGATGGCGATCTCAGTATTGGTGAAAAAGTCGAGAGTATTTTAGAAAATTCCAACTATTCCTGGGATCTTTTCCCTAAGAAGCTCTCGCTCAGGCTATAGTGATCGAAGCTGCTCTCATTCTCTGGGATATCGCCCTACCAAAACTCGACGGTTTAACCAGTCAAGGGGGAGGCCACTGGCAAGGGTAAAAGCCAAAATGGTGGAGGCAACCGATTATTTAAGCAAACCTTTGAGCGAAAATGAGTTATGACTGCTGGTTGAGAGGGCATGAAAATCGGGTTCTACCGAACCTGTCATGTAAAACTATCAACAACTCATGCTTGTAAAGTTTGTACACTAAGGCTTTGAGTTTTTGTTAAATTGATATTTATCAACTTTAGAGCCTTGCTGTGCAGAGAGGGAGCTTGAGGAATTTTCTACAGTGTAAGTTCGGAAGAACCGAAAATCGGAGCCGATGCCTACATTGTCAAACCCTTTGAACCTATTGAGTTCATTTGCATCGTTAAACAACTGCTGCGCCGATAAAATCGCCTTCACCAGGGACAGTCTAGTCATGGTATAGGTCGAGATAGCTAAAAACGCCGCCCCAAATATTACTTAAGGCTTGCTGAATAATGGTAAAACCCTTTTAAAATAAGGCTTTTGACCTGTTAAAATCCGATGTTAGTACAAGAATATAGGATTGGGACATTCAAAAACCTTGCATTATCCTTTTTATAGTACATAAGCTGGTACAAAAAAAAGAGGGCAACAAAGCCTGAAACGACCGGCTACTGACGACCGGCTACTAACCCCACCAACAAACTTTTTCAGCAAACCCTACTTACAGGAGAACAAAACAAATGCTTAACGATACCGATTTTTTTACTGGTGACGCTCAAAATACCGCCCCCGACACTCAGGAATTAGAAACTCCCTTCGGTGAACTGTACTTGCGATTTTATCTACCCTCTCAGGACGAGTTTGCCCTTAGTTCCGTGGGTATTCGCGAGGTGATGCAGCAACCAGTCGATCGCATTACCCCCATTCCCAATGCTTCACCCTTGCTTCTCGGCACGATCAATCTTCGGGGTCAAGTGATCTGGGTGGCGGATATCGGGCAATTTTTGGGGGATAGCAGCCCCTTAAACACCGATCGAGCCGAAATCCCTGTAATTGTGATTGAAGAACAGGAAACGATCCTCGGTTTAGCGGTGCAACGTTTGGGAGATATGAAATGGCTCGACCCAGATAAACTAGGTAGTGTCGTCAGTATTCCCGATCAGATCGCGCCATACGTGCGGGGAGAGTGGATTCTGGGCCAAGAATCAAAAAAAACCTTAAGACTACTCGATCATCTGGGCATACTCCGTTCTACCCGTTGGGCGGCTTAAAACCTCAAAAAAATAGCAGAATAGCATTTATAGTAATTATTTCTTGAAACTACTAACTACTTCACCACTTTATCTTTACTAGGGGAGGGACAAATGCCGTCAGGGAAAGAATATGCGAAACTCTATGGCAAGGCGAACACCGCCTATTGCCAGGGCAACCTTGAGGATGCCGCCGTCATTGTCAAAGAAATGATCAGCAAGTATCCCGATGATGCCAACGTCATCCTTTTACAGGGACACATTTATGTCGGACTACAACAATACAGCTTGGCCGAGGGACGTTACGAAAAAGTGCTGGAATTGGCCAAAAATTCTGCCAATTTCTTTGAGCTGGTAGATTATGCTCGACGGGGTCTCGATCAGATTCAGCAATCGCGTTTTGAAGCCGAGAATGGAGATTTTATGATCGCCGCTGCGGAAAGCATTGCCTACAGCGAGGCAGCTTTCGATCCCAGTCAAGGTTTCAGCAATTCTTTGTCTGGGCGATCGCAAGCTGCTGATCGAGATCAGCAACAGGAGGTAATGGACTGGGATAGTGGTCTTTTCAATGACGAGGATTTCGGAGAGCCTACGGCGGGTACAGTTGATTCCTATGGCGATGATTTTGGGGAATCCGAGGAAACCGCCTTTAGTTCCCTTATCCTGGCTGGTTCAGGCTCTCACGGTTCCCAGTGGTCCGGGGATTCTGCGGATGGAGAACCCCCTTTCCCCTTTTTGGAAGCAGCGGAGATTGACCCGCTGCAGGAAGGGTGGGGCGGTGGGTTAGGATCAACGGGAGAAGCCACTTTTACGGCTGACTGGCGGGAAAATCCCGTCACCGGTCGAGATCAGGAGTTATCCTATGCCGATGCCCCAGAAACAAGCACTTTTGCCATTGAACCGGAACTGCCCCGCCGACAAGCGGCGAAAACTGACCTTAATCAGGGCAGAGTGACTCAAAAAAGATACGAGGAAGACGAAGCCAGAGATTTTAGAGAACTAAAACTCAATGATGAGGATTTAGACGGTTTTTCCCAACTACGTCTGACGGATATAGGCGAAGAACTGGGGGAATCGGAGCTATTTACCGGTTCGGGAGAGGAAGCTTTAACTGCTGGTTTTGTCCCCGAACCCAGGGCGAGCCTTAATGCCAGTTCTGCTGTGGGAGAGCCTAGTTTTCATCCTTCTCGTCTAGAAATCCCCGATGACAAAAGAGATAGTCATCTTGGCCCTGTTTCCGAGCGCCTGCTCGGGCCAGTGGTGGAAGTCAATCCGGGCAAATTAGCCTTTTTTGTCAACGCTTCTTTGGGCAAAAAACAACTAATTTTAGCGGCTTTAGCGGGTATTACCCCAGTGGTGTTAATTTTTGCCGTTAGCACCACCTCTTGGCTTTCTGCAAAAGTTGCCCCCAAACCAGCCCCAATACCACCAGCACCAGCCAGCCTTTCTCCTTGGAGTCAACCGAAACCAGCAATGATGTTATTAACTGGATTGGGAACCTTTGCCCTAACTTGGCTAGGTTTACAGTTGCTAATTAGTCAAATTAAGCGCAGTCTCGACGATTTGCAAAGCCAATTCGATCATCTTTCGGAAGGCAATTTTAACGCTAAAGCGACGATCTACTCGGAAGATGAATTTGGTCAACTGGCCAATCGTTTCAATCAGATGGCCAAGGTGGTGGCAACTATCACCACCTTGGCCCAAGGCCGCGCCGCCGAAACGGAACGGGAACGGAAAAATCTACAAAGGCAAGTGATTCGACTTCTCGATGATGTGGAAGGAGCGGCTCGGGGGGATCTGACCGTGGAAGCGGAGGTAAGTGCCGATGTTTTAGGGGCGGTGGCCGATGCTTTTAATTTGACGATCCAAAACCTGCGCGAAATTGTCCGACAGGTGAAAAAAGCGGCAAAACAGGTGAATCAAGCCAGTACCAATAGTGAATCTTTCGCCCGCAATCAGTCTAGCGATGCCCTGCGGATGGCGGAGGAGTTGGCCGTCACCCTTAATTCGGTACAGATGATGACCGACTCAATTCAAAGGGTGGCAGAAAACGCCAGGGAAGCCGAAGAAGTCGCCCGCACTTCCTCGATTACCGCTCTCAAGGGGGGCGATTCCGTGGAAAGAACCGTGGCGGGAATTCTGCAAATCCGCGACACGGTATCAGAAACGGCGCGAAAAGTCAAGCGTTTGGCAGAAGCTTCCCAGGAAATCTCGAAAATTGTCGCAGTAGTCTCTCAGATTGCCTCGCGAACCAATTTATTGGCTCTTAATGCCTCGATTCAAGCGGCGCGAGCAGGAGATGCAGGCCGCGGTTTTGCGGTGGTGGCCGATGAGGTACGTCAGTTAGCCTATAGATCGGCTAAATCTCTTAAGGAAATTGAACAGATCGTTTTACAGATTCAATCGGAAACGGGTTCGGTAATGATGGCAATGGAGGAAGGGATTCAACAGGTTATCGATGTCACCGAGCGCTCGGAACAGGCCAAGAAGTCCCTAGAAGATATTATCCAAGTTTCTAACCGCATCGATACGCTGGTGCGATCGATTACCGCCGATACGGTCAAACAACGGGAAAATTCCCTCAATGTCGCCCAAGTTATGCAGTCGGTGGAGTTAACCGCTCAGGAAACTTCCCAAGAATCTCAACAGGTGGCGGGTTCTTTGCAAAAATTGGTGAGTATCTCCCGGGAGCTGCTTTCTTCGGTAGAACGGTTTAAGATAGACTCGGAAGATAATTAATAATCGATGAGTGGTAATCAGTGGGTTATTGATCAGCTGCTATCGCTCAAGATTAACCGCTAGAGTTGATAAAGTTATGCCTAAACTTAGTCTCTGCATGATTGTCAAAAATGAAGCCGAAAATCTCCGGCGCTGTTTGGATAGCGTTAAAGAGGTGGTGGATGAGATGATCGTTATGGATACGGGTTCGACCGATGATACGATTGCTATTGCTCAAAGTTACGGTGCTATAGTTCCTAGCTACGATTGGCGGGGGAATTTTTCCGAGGCCAGAAATGAGGCTTTAAAATATGTTACTGGCGATTGGATTTTAGTTCTTGATGCCGATGAGGAATTAAATCCTGCTATCGTACCGAAAATGCGTCGGGCTATGGAAAAAGAGGAAAATTTAGTTATTAATTTAATCCGTCATGAAATCGGAGCCATACAATCACCCTATTCTCTAATTTCGCGGCTATTTCGCCGACATCCTCAGGTAACTTTTACCCGTCCCTATCACTCAATTATTGATGATAATGTGGCTATTTTATTAAAAAAAGAGCCTGATTGGAAAATAGTTGAACTGCCAGAAATTGCGATCTTTCACTACGGTTACACCGTCGATAAAATAGCCAGCCTAGATAAGTTTGAACGGGCAAGAAAAGCGATGGAGGGCTTTTATCAACAACATCCCCACGATCCCTATGTGTGTAGTAAATTGGGAGGGTTATATCTGAAGATTGGCAGGGATAAAGAGGGTTTTAAGCTGCTCAAACATGGTTTAAAATGCCATGGCTCTAATCCACATATTTTATACGAGTTATATTATCATCTCGCTAATTATTATTATTCAGTGGAGGAATTTAAGCAATCAGGCGATCATTTTGTTAAAGCGATTAAGCAGCCAATTTTAGATAAATTAAAACTGGGTGCTTATAATAATTTAGGTGGGTTATTGTACGAAGCAGAAAAATACGAAGCTGCCTTATCTGTCTTTGAGAAAACCGTAGAAATTGATCCTAGCTATGCCGATGGTTACTATAATTTAGGACTGGTTCTCAAACAACTGCACCGGCTACCAGAATCGATTAAAGCTTATAAAAAAGCTCTCAAGTTAAACCCGGATAATCCCACTATTTACCAAAATCTAGGGGTTGCTTATATAGTTTTCGGTAGTTATAATGAGGCGATCGAGATTTGGCAAAAAGGCCTACAATTATTGAAAGATCAGGGTAATTTCTCTCGCGCTGAAATGCTACAAGAAACCCTAAAAGCTTTGGGAGCAAGTGTATTGAAGGATGAACAGTAACTGTTCACCGTTGTTGGCAAGATTGGGAGCAGCCACTGTACTAAAATTCTCAATAGGCAGTTGAAATGCAGTACATCTGATTGCTAAGTAGGGAGGCACAATTATTTGTAGGATGGGTTAGCGGTAGCGTAACCCATGCGTAGGTTGGGTTGAAGCATGAAACCCAACCTACGTTCATCTTATATTTAATTCCACCCACCTACTTAAAACCCTGTCTATTCAACTCCTGTGAGGATTTTTACGAATTAATTCTTAATAGGATTATCGAGGAGTTAGACGCGGAAGACTTAGGGGTTTTGATAGAAATGATCAAGAGATAATTGCTCCCGTGTAATTGACCTTGACAAGAAATGCTATAATTTCCTAGCAAGGGGGGAAATTAATCCCTCTCGGTGTTGCCGTCGCACAATTTTGTCGGTTACTGGTTCTCGTCAGCTTGTCTGTCAAATATACCAATTCTATTTTGAATCGGTGCCGTTATGTCAAGATTCAATATTTCTGGCTGCAACGGAACTGGAAAATAAAACAATCTATTTCTTCAAATCTTCTTACCTTGGACAAAAATAATGAAATTCGAGGAAATCCAAGAGATTCTTAATGGGCAACTGCTCAAGCTTGAGAATCGCTGTCTCAATGACACAGAACAATTATTATTGCGAGGACTTTGGCAGAAAAAGAACTATCAAGAAATTGCCCAAGAAAATGGTTATAGTAGCGGCTATCTTGCCAATGTAGTTGCCCCAGGACTCTATAATAGAGTCTCGCAACTGATCGGACAAACGATCAATAAGAAAAATTTTTTATCTAGACTACAATCTCATTTTACCAACTCCACATCGCTTCAGTATTGCGATCAGGAATATCTCCAAAATGAGCGTCCAGAATACCCCGATGCTCCTATTCCCTATAATTCTTATTATTATCTAAAACGAACAAAACTTGAAGCAAAAATTATCGAGGAAATCGGACAATCTGGGGCGTTAGTACGCATTAAAGCTCCCAAAAAATGGGGGAAAACGTCTTTATTATTAACAATTTTAGAGGCTTGTCAACAGCAATTCGGTTATCAAATTGTTAGTTTAGATTTACAAAAAGCAGACCAAGACATCATAGCAAATTTTAACAAGTTCTTACGCTGGATCTGCCGTAATTGCGCTCGGCAGTTGAATTTAGAAGCCAAATTAGATGATTATTGGGATGAAGATATAGGAATTAAAATGAGTTGGACAATTTATTTTGAAGAGTATATTTTACGAGAGATAAAACAGCCACTGGTATTGGCTTTAGACGAAGTGCATCGAGTCTTTGAACATCCGAAAGTAGCGGAAGATTTTTTACCTTTAATCAGAGCTTGTTATGAAGAATCTAAGCGATCTCCCCTGTGGCAGAAATTACGTTTAATTATTGTTCAATCTACAGAATCTTATGTTTCTCTGCGATTAGAACAGTCTCCTTTTAATGTGGGATTACCCATAGAGTTACAGGGTTTTGGTCAAGAACAAGTGGCAGAATTGGCAAAAAAATATCAATTAAATGAATTAGCAACCAACGAAATTCAACAGTTGATCGACTTAGTGGGGGGACATCCTGCCTTGATTCATTTAGCGATTTATCATCTTAGCCAAGAGCGAATCACGATGCCAGATTTAATCAAATCAGCAACTACATCAACGGGGATTTATTCCTCTCATTTACAGCTGCACTGGGTCACTTTACAAAAACAACCCGAACTTGCTGGTATTTTTCAACAGATTTGTCAAGGGAATCAACCAATGATAGTCGATCCAATTATTGCTTACAAACTTAATAGTATGGGTTTAATTAAACTCAGAGAAAATCAAGCAATTGTCAGCTGTCAGTTGTATCAAAAGTACTTTATAAGCCAATATACTGGTTCAGTATAAATAAATTTTTGAACCATGGTATTAAGATAGCGATCGCTCAAGCCAATCATTATTAAATATCGTCTGATAAATCCGATTATGAACGTCCATTTTTCCATGGCGTTTTACCACTAATCCAGATAAAAATAACTCAGGTAAAGAGGGATTGTTATCAATCTGTATTGGTTCTTGATGCAGGATTTGTCGATACAAGGTTAATAACTGGGGTCGGTTTGGACTTTGAAGAAGGCGATCTTGAATGGTTTTTAAATGTTCGGGTTGATCCTGTATCTCCCAATCTTGAATAATTTTTTCTGCTACTAAGTTGGCCAACCATTGTTCTTCTTGATTAGAGGGGATTGGTTGCTCACTATCCCGCATCAGTTGACAGAGTTTTTGAGTTAAGAAAGGTTGCCCTCCCGTCCAGCTTAAGACTTGTTTGAGCATTGTCTGAAGATTACTGACTTTTTCTGTTAACCCATATAATAAAGGTTGAGCTTCGTGTTCTTTAAAACTTGCTAATTCAATAGCGTTACCAATATTAAAAGGTGTTTTCTGGGGGTCAGTAATTAAAGCTGAAGGTGTGGTAGCACCAAAAAAGGCAAAAGTTAGCTCTTGAAATTGAGGTTGAATCGCTCTCTGGTTATAAAAAGAACGAATTAAAGCAAAAAAGTCAGAGACATCAAATTTTAACCCTAAAATGCTATCAATTTCATCAATAAATATAACAGTCGATTTTCCAGATTGCCGCTGATCAAAATCGTCATTAACTAGAAGAAAATTTTCTATAAATTGTCCTAATCGTTGTACAGGAGGCAGGTCTAATTGTTCACTCCACCAAGCTTTAAAAGTTTTCAATTCTTTGATTAATCCAAAACTGCGGAGCAGATCAACGGCTAATCCTTTATACCATTGTTCGGGGCTAATATTGTCTGTTCCTAGCCGAGTTAAGTCAATTACTGCACATCTAATTCCCTCCTTTTGTAATTGGCTCATCATCCGTACCATTAAGCTAGATTTTCCCATTTGACGTGCATTTAAAACATAGCAAAATAGACCTTGTTTGAGAGCTTTATAAAGATTGCGATCGGCTTGTCGAACCACATAATTCGGTGCATCCATCGGTAAACTGCCCCCCACTTGATAGACAAATTTGGGAGGTTGTTCAGCACTTTTAAGTAGGTCATTTTCCAAGATAAGTTCTGCTTGAGTTGCTTTCAGTACCTCTAAAGTATTTGTGAGTTCTTTTGTCCGTTCTTCTACTCTTTGTTCTAAGGTTTGATAGAGTCTTGAGTTATTAATAGAGATAGCAGCTTGAGCTGCTAGAATATTTAATAGTTCAACTCTTTCTGAGGTAAATGCGCCTGTTGTTAAATTATTTTCTAAATAAACAATTCCTTTTAATTGACCTTGATTGAGTAAAGGAATACAAAGAATGGATTTAGTTTTTTTAGCCACAATATAATAATCATTAGTAAATTGACCTTCAGAAGTGGCATCATTTAAAACGATAGTTTCTTTTATCCGAGCGACATAGTAAATAATACTGGTGGGTAAGATAGGAATTGAATGATCATAGTCGATAGATTCTATGGGAATCGGCTGTAAGATATTAAGCGTTTCTTGATCAATTGTTCCTTGAGCTTCAATGACCCAATTTCCTTCCTGTTCTAAAATCAGACAACCTTTCTGCGCTCCTGCATTTTCAATGACAATTTTCATTAAGTTTTGCAGAAGATTTTCTAGTTTAATTTCTCCAGAAATCGCTTGCCAGGCTTTAAGAATAGTGGTTAAATCAAGAACTGCTCCATCATTACCAGTGGTTGAAATGGTGGTACTCAGTCCTTTAGATTTGTTTTGATTGCTGATGCCTAATAAATATTGAGGGTATTCTTCTTCTAATTGTTTAACTTTGGCCTTTGCACCCCAACAAATGTAACAATGATGAGCATTTCTAAGATACAATTTTCCAAATTCTTCTCTACCTAAAGTAAAATAAAATTCAGAGGCACGTTCATAAGCTAAAGCCTCTTCATGGATAAATTCATATTTCTTTGCTCCTGCTATAGCACTATCATAATATTTCATTGCTGTCAAAGGTTTTCTCAAAACACGAGCCATTTCTGCCTGTATTAAATTGTATTTATGCTGAAAATTCATCGGGGCATGATCTTGCCAACATTTCATCAGTTTCTGATTTTCTTTGACTTGCTTAAGATATTGTTTTTTATTTTTTTGATCGAGGGATGGATATTGAGTTAGTAATGCCAAAGAATAATAAAAATTATGTTCTGTAAAAATAATTTCCGCTTTCACAAAACCTGAATATTCAAGGGCGATCTTACTGTTTTCTATTGCTTGAGGATAATCTTTAAACAAGTAACAAAGCCAAGCTTTATAAAAATAAATATTAAAGACAGAAATTCGATTGTTAACTTGGAGTAACTGCCTTAAAGACTTTTCCTCGTCGAGGATAGTACCCGTCAAGTTTTTGACGACGGATTCATTTACTAAAATTTCGACAAATTGGGCGCATATTTTTATTAAATTTAAGGGATGTTCTTGCTGATATTGAGCAATAAAATCAATATATTGTTTTTGCTGATTATGAACGAATTCTAAGTTATTCCCTACAAATAATAAATGATCGCAGTAGAAATTAGCCCCATGGCAAGCAAATTCAAGATCGCCAACTTCTAGAGCCTTTTGGATAGATTTCTTAAGGGGTTCAAGCGTTTGTTTAATATGATGTTTTTTATAGGTTATATTAATGGAAATTGAGACATAAGCTTTAGCCCAAAAATTCTTGGCATTTAATTTCTCTAAAACCTGTAAAGATAATTGTCCAAGTTGATAAGCTAAATCAATATCTAACATGAGCCAAGCAATAAGCGAGCCGTAATTAATATAAGCGTAAATCGCTGAGGGTGAATTGCCATACTGCTGGGATAGGGTAATCTCAGTATAGAGAATTGGTAATACTATAGAACTTTCAGCAAAACAAGCAGGACCCAAAATAAGACTAAAAATCTTCATTGCAATCAACTTATTAGGTTCTTTCATCACTCCTAATCTGGCTAATTTTTCAATGTTTAACGCTTGTGGTGGTGATTCCACTAAAGATATGCCTAAAATTTCTAAAGCTTTTTGTCCGTTATTTAGAGCTAAATCTATTGCGCCTCTAGCCAAGTTTATTTTAATCTTTATTTCGTAAAATTTAACTTGTTCTAAAGGACTTCGGACGTGCAGTAAAGCAAAATCACAGAGATTATCAGCCGTTTCTAGATTAGTATTCAGATAGTGAGCTTCTACTAATTCAAGATAAATATTAAAGGTAAGCTCATATTGCTTTTGCCAACTATCTAATAATAAAAGCTGACAAGCAAAATGTAAATAATTTACTGAAGCTTGGTAAGCATTAGCCGATTTAGCTTTTTTTCCCGCCCTTAAATTTAATTGACACAACTGTTCTTTATCTGAGGTATCCTTTAATAAATCAATCCCAAAATTGAGTTGATTAACTATGTCAAATAATTTGTTTTGTTGAGCTTGAGTAGTTGTCTTTTTGAGAAGAAATTGACCAATTTGCAAGTGAGTTGCTTTTCGTTCTGATTCGGGAATAAGTGAATAGGCTGCTTGCTGTACTCTATCGTGTAAAAATTTGTATTTAATCTCTACATTTTCTAAATTTAACTTTTGGTATTCTATCTGATCAAACAATAAAGGAAGTTTATAGTCTTCTGACTGAGGTAAAATAAATCCTTGTTGAAGAGCTATCGCTAATTCTTTCGCTGTAGCGGAGATAGATTTTTGTTGAACAAATGCCAATAAATCTAAACTAAAAGAGTTGCCAATACAAGCAGCTAATTTGATTATTTGTTGCGTTTTTTCAGGAAGTTTACCAATATTTCTAGCAATTAATTCCACAACATTATAATCAGTAATACCGACAGATTGTATAGCCTCACTAGACCAAATCCAACGATCTATATTGACTTGATAGGTTATTAAATTTTCACTGTATAAAGTTTTAAGAAACTGAGAGATAAAGAAAGGATTGCCTTGGGTTTTATAAAAAATTAATTCGGCTAAATCTTTAAGCTCATCCCTATTAACCTTACCGTTAAAAGTTTCCTCAATTAATTGTCGAACATTGTCATAAGATAAGGGTTGAATTTCAAGATGATTGATCACTAAATGGGTAGTTTTTAGTTTCTCTAGCATCAAGGTTAAGGGATGAGTTGAACTAACCTCGTTATCTCGATAAGCACCAATAAAAAACAAATATTTGCCTCTTTTATCGGTCACTATAAGTTGCAATAATTTTAGGGATGCCGAATCTATCCATTGTAAATCATCAAGAAAAATTACCAAAGGATGATTAGGAGTACAAAAAACCTTGATGAACTCTTTAAAAACTTGATTAAAACGATTTTCAGCTTCTAGAGAGTTTAATTGAGGAACTTCTGGCTGTTTACCAATGATTAATTCAACTTCAGGAATGACATCGATAATAATTTGAGCATTTGGCGTAATAGCCCTGATAATATGGTCTTTCCAACCTTCAATTTCCCTCTGATTTTCAGTTAATAACTGGCGAATCAATTCTTGAAATGCTTGAATCAGAGCTAGATAAGGAATATTGCGTTTTAACTGCTCAAATTTTCCCCTAATAAAATATCCTCTTGCTTCAACAATTGCTTTTTGAACTTCATTAACAATGGATGTCTTACCAATTCCTGAATAACCAGAGACTAACATTATTTCGATGGCAGATTCAACTTTTTCTACTCCTACTACTTTTGGGTGTGCTACTCGTTTGAATGCTTCTAGTAATCTCACTATTTCTTGACTTCTTCCATAGAGTTTTTGAGGAATCAGCAATTGATTGGGATAATCCCGTTCTCCCAAAGCAAAAATCTTAAGCCGGCTCTGTTTTTCTAGTTGACATAAACAAGTTTCCAAATCAAATTTGAGTCCAGCAGCACTTTGATAACGCTCTTCTGCATTTTTTGCCATTAGTTTTCTAACAATGTTAGAAATCATCGGCGGAACTGAGAATTGTTCTAAAGGAGGAGGTTGTTTCGCAATATGACAATGAACTAACTCCATCAAATCCTGAGATCTAAAGGGCAACATTCCTGTGAGCATTTCATAAAAGGTCACTCCCAAAGAATAAAAATCACTGCGATAGTCAATCCGGCGATTCATTCGTCCCGTTTGTTCTGGGGACATATAAGCCAGTGTTCCTTGTAAAAAGCGAGGATTGGTAATAGTTTGCCGCTCAAATGTTAGGTTAGAAGCAATGCTAAAATCAGTCAGTTTAACCTGTTTTGTTTCTTGGTTGATGAGGATATTACTGGGTTTAATGTCTTTATGAATAATGGGAACTTGGTGAATCTTAATTAAGATGTCTGCTAAGGAGATAGCAATGGTTAAAAACTGAGAAATAGAAAGGTGTTGGGTTGTTAAAAATTCAGCTAAAGATTGACCACCAAAATCTTCGAGAATTAGGGCAAAAACATGACGATAGTTAACCAAAACATAGGATTTAATTACCCCATCATAGTTTAAATTTTGAATAATTTCATGCTCCTGTCTCCAACAAACGATCTCTTCTATGGAGGGATATTCAGCTTTGAGAACTTTGATGATTACGGGTTGTTCTTTCTGACAAGATTTACCCCGATAAACGACGCTTTTAACCCCTTCGTAAATCTTGTGATTAATCTCATAGTTAGGAAGAGCGAACATCGAATCCTTATCTCCTACACTAAATGTCAATTATCTGATGGAAAGAAGGGATATATTTCATCTTCAAAAAGTTTTTGAATATCGGGGGAACTGTCGTTTACCAACTGCTGAAAATCCGATTTGACAGGAATATTGTAACTCACTTGACGGCGACCAATTTTGGGAAGCCAAGCCGTGTGCAAACTATAACCAAAATTTAAATCCTGATGTCTTAGCTTAGTCAAAGGACCTTGGGCGAGGTCCCCCCCATCAAAAATCCAAAATTCGCTACTACTAGGGGTAAAGACACTACAAATAATGTAACCCTCTGTAGAATTTTCTTCGCTGCCATAACGAGGAACAAACTGAGGAGAACTACCAATATATCCCCTAGGAAACTGATAAGAATCGGCAATCTTCAGGAAATCATCTGGGGTATGTAATCGAAACAGGGAAGATGGAACGCCTTGTTTCGCTAAATTCAGTAAATCCTCCAAAGCCACTGCTCGGTAGGGGGTATCTTTATATAAATCATAGAGAAACTTTGTCATCGTTTCCTGCCAAAGTCCAAAGGAAATCCAGTAAATATTATCGAGTCGTTTGGGCTGCCTTCCTGATGATAACCGATCTCGGTAAGCGTATAAACCCGTTCCCCAAGTATAGGGAGATGAGTAGATAACATTTGATTGAATGACTTCTCCTCGGTTTCCATCAATTACATAGCGTCCCAAACGGCTAATATCCATCTCATTGGGTTCCATAGAATAAACCCGCTTGGCGATTGGATGATAGGGTGGGTAAGCCGATAAGTCATATTTACGAATCCACTCAGCCACATCCCAAGAAGCAATGTGAGCAACATGAAGCGTAATCTCTCCATCAGGATTTTCGTAATCAACCAAAAAGTGAGCGGCTGGTAAAGGAATGACGAGTTTTTTAGCGATGACAGTCACTTCTTTGTCAGAATAAGCAGGGTTTTGTCCTGCTTTCAAATCGCTACGGGAAACAATATAAATAGAGGAATTAGGCAGATTGGGAGATTCAAGTAATTCTCGGAGAGTTTCTTCGACTTTCTTATTATTTGGCAAGGGATTATTGAGCACCTGCTCTATCCCAGTAATGAAAGATGTATCCATTAAAATCACATAGTCTTTAGTGACACCAATTTGATGTATAGTTTGTTTAATTCTCACGGGTGAGCCACTGGGAAGTAGTAATTTCCAGCGTTCCAAATAACCTGTTCCATCCCAACGAATTAAATAGACAAAATCGCTAATATTTTCCCCAATTAATCTTAGCAATATCTCTATATTTTTTTGGATAACATCTTGTCCCAATTGAAGACTAAACCGCAGAATATCTCGAATGATCCCAGCATCAAAAAAACCAATTACTGTGGAAACTAATTGGTAAATTTCCTCTGGTAGTTCCTCTAAGGCTAATATAGCAGGTAGTGTTTCCATAAAATTGATAATAGCTCTACCATAATTTACACTAAACATCTCGCCTGTATAAGCATCAAAAGCAGGATGGGCGGTACTCAGAATCGGCTTGAAGGGATATTTAGGCTTGTTAATCTCCGCTTGCCATTCTTGATTAGAGCCAACAGGTGTAACGACTTCAAGTGTTTCGGTATCTAGTTCATAGGGACGGCTTACATCATAAGTCACCAGCAAACGGTCCAGGGATTCATCCGCTGATGGCATGGGTAAAAAGGCAGTATTTAGCTCATTACGAAAGCCAAGCGAATAAGAAAAGCGGACAATTCCATGATTGCGAAATCTATATTTTTCGTAGGGGCTTCCTAGTTGGGTTGCTTTATCTGCATAATAGTCTGCGGGTTTAACCAACCTTGTTTTAATTCTCGCTTCACCGGGCCGATCAAAATCGAGTCGGTAAATCATACCGTCGCCATTCAAAAATGAGTCTCCATCAGGAAAAGGGAGACCCCCAGAATCAACCGTTCCTACTGGTGCGACCATAAAAAAATGACCCTGCAAGTCTTCTGGTAATTGCCCTTCAATCTCTAAGTTAAGCTCCGTGTGTTCACATCTATTCGCAGTCAGGATTGATTCTGGGATCAAGGGACAACCAGAAGGTAAGTTAGAACTATAATTATTGGGGTTTTCAGTCATAATATCTTAATAATCTGAGATTGATAGGGAAAATACTTGGATTAAGTTCAACCTAATCTTATTCTTTATATCATACTATAAATTTTTATACTCTTCGTCAAGCTTCCATAACCAATAGGGAAGCCAACCACACCCGGACTCTAGAAACGCCACTCTCAGCCTCCGATGACGTTCTAACACCCCCCCTTCAATTAAGGCTAACAGTGCCATCATTTGTTCCATCGGGTGAGAACAAGCATGAAGCGCAAACCGACTATTAAATCGCTCTGCACCAGTGGTGGATAAGCGGCTATGAGTGCCTTCATGAATTCCTACAGCCATGTCCAAATCCTCGCAGGCCGTCCAAAAGGGTTCATAGCCTGGATCGCTCAAAATTCTGCCTTTAACGGGGTTAGGGCGCAAAAAAACCGCCTTCCAGCCCAAGTTTGCCATGCGGTGTAGCTCTTTTACCATGTCTTCGGGATCGTGTTGATTGACTGCAGCGACTCCTTTGAGTCTGGCCGGGTCATAGCTACAAAATTCTTCATATAACCATGTATTGTAAGCACGGACAAAAGCCCCCATCACTTCAGCAGGTAGGCTATCAATGGCAAATAACCACAGTCCATAGGTAGGATAAATAAAAGCCCTATCTACCCCCATTTGTGTCATTGCTTGAACATGGGATTCCGGATTATAGCGATTGAGATAAGCATGGGGATGAGCTTGCCTCATCTGCTTATTCCCTTCTGCTTGGACTTGTGGGGAGATTTTTTGACTAATCGGTTCTCCTTTGATTTTCATGTCAGCAGAAGGGGCAAATTCCCTAAATTTAGGTTCTAGGTATTGTCCCCACATTGCGGGGGGTTCAATGACATGGGAATCAGCATCAATAATTTTGTACCCGTTGAGCATAGAGGTTTTTTGGGAATTTTCTACCTAAATTATATTTGATTGGGAAAAAGCGATCGCTTTTTTGCGGCTTTCTTTTCATCCCCTAAAACTGCCTGGATTGATTGGGTTAAACTTGATACAGCACTTTATTAAACTTAACGAATGGAAGCGATTGAATTTAAAATGATTCTTCATGATGGCACAGTTGTCATTCCCCCTGAATACCCCTCTAAGTGGGAAGGTAAGGCGATCCGTGTGATACTCTGAAGGGGTTTTGAGCTTGACTCAACCTTCTAAAATACATATAATGTATGTATAACATTTGAATATGATCCCAGAAAAGCAAAAACCAACTGGCAAAAGCACGGTGTTTCCTTTGCAGAAGCTGAAATGGTGTTTTTTGATCCCCTCGCTATTCATGATCTTGATCCCGATTGTATAACAGAAGAACGTTTTATTGCAGTGGGGATGGGAAACATGGGATCACTATTAGTGGTTATTTATACTTTGCGGGGTGAAGTCATTCCCTTGATTTCCGCTCGTCGTGCTACAAAACAAGAGAGAAAAACTTATGAGAAAGGAATATGATTTTTCTAAAGGAAAACGAGGGGCGCTCATTTCCTCTCAGGGAAAAACACGCATTACCATTTATCTAGATGATGAGATTCTAGCTTATTTTCGAGAACAGGCTGAAACCGCAGGAATGGGTTATCAAACCCTAATTAATGAGGCTTTAAAACAATATATCCAATCTCCTTCTGAGCGATCGCTCACTCAGTCCGATTTACGCCGTATTCTTCGGGAAGAATTATCAGCCCTCCAATAATGTTGCTTGTGATAGTTAAAAGTTAGGCGATCGCTGTCTGTTTTCAAGGATTGCGATCGCTTTTTAATTTTTTCTTGTCAAAGTTTAGTTAAACGGTAAGAGGGGTAATTTTGTAAAGATGTGCTAAATTGGAAGCTTTTTGTAGATCACCTTGACGAAGGGCTTCTCGGACATCATCTAATTTTTGAGCGTCTTCTAATGATAAATAGGGCGACCATCCTTCGGGAGTCTCAATCAGTTCTACTTCCACTTCAGCCATGTACTCTCCAATGTGGATGAGTTTAATGTGAGGCTTTTTTGTCATGGTTTTCTCCTTGTAAAATCACTTGACCAACGTGCTGGATCAGGTCTATAGGCAGTGACTAGAACAGCAGGCGATTCGGTATTCTTGGCTATACCCCAAACCACATGAACGGGTTTACCCTGACTATCTTTCTGTAAGACTAGCACACAACGCCCTTTAGGATATTCCGGGTAATCTTCGAGAATGACAGCTTCTCTAATACCTGTTATCACATCCCTTACCAGAATACCGTCATTTGCTAGTTCATCGTAGCCATGGGCTGATATTTTGACTTGCCCACGGGAAAGTAAAGCCAGAACTAATTGGAAGGTTATACTCATCATCTAATCATAGCATCTCTTTATTCAAGGAAGAAGGTGATCGCTGTCTGTTTTCAAGAATTGCGATCGCTTTTTTGCTGCCTTCTTTTCATCCCCTAAAACCGCTACAAGTCAGAGGGTAAAAGGGTTTTGAGGATTTTAGCCGAATGATTAATTCATTAGTTCTACTTTCAGGGATGAGGGAGTCATACCATAAAGTCACCCTTTGAATCTAATACAAATCTAATATAAATCTCATATAAAAGTTAATATTCTGCTCAAAAAAACCTATTAGAAAAGTATTAACTTTAGAGATTGCCATTACTCAAAATAAAACTTATTCTGGTATCAAAGGTGATTGAACCAATCACTTTTAACCCCAAAGACAAGGCATTTTGCTTAAGGCATTATGGCTAACTCGAAAAATTCAGAAATGGATTTTTGAGAGTGTTTTAGGGGTAGAGAATTAATTGGCAACCAGTTAAAAAGAGGACTATCTATTATGGGTGATTGGCAAATACAATACCGTAATCTATCTTCTCAGGAAGTGATGATAACACATTATGGTGGAGTAACCCAAGCTGTAGTTGGCGAAATCAATCATGAGCCAGACCAAAAACTAGGAGTTGGTGGATCGGACTACCTTTCTATGGATCAGAATGCGATGAAATTTATCGCAGATGGAGATATAGATTTCTACCAAGGTATTGTCGGAAAAGGACAAACCTTGTGGGTTCGTATTCATGTTCCTATCCAAGTATTTGGAATTGGTACTTCACCTTATTGGTTTTATCTTATCAATAGGGGTGGTGATCCTGGGCTAGATTCGCCTTCATGGTCTCAGCATGATTCAGATACGGTAAATACAACTTTCGGTGAACTGATGGTTACGATGAGTCCGACTAAAAGTCATTCGACAATTACAGTCAATGTTACTTTAGAGGATCAATCTTAGCCTAATCACGTTTAACACTAAGCTCATTTGAGCTTAAATTTCACAGTACATTTCATCTAAAACAAGGAGAATTATCATGGCATTTGAAGAGGAATTGTTCGATTCTGTTATTGAAGATGAAGAACTTATGGGAATAGCAAGAGAAGTAGAAGGATACGGAACCTTCTCAGAAGAAAGTATTGTAAGAGAAGAAGTAACTACTTTCACAGATCAAGTGCTATCGTCCGCCAAAACCTTCAAAGACTGGGTAGTTTCAAAATTGAAAGGGCTTACTCTCACTGATGTTGTTATGGTTGGTACTGGCGTTATTATGCTGTACGAATTCATTGAGAAGCAAGCTCAAAAATCCTCACAAAGTGGCAAAATGATTGCCTTAAGTGAGGCAATTAAAGGGGCTAAACAGACCTTAGAAACTGATTACGACAGAACAATTGTCCAAGCGGCAAAAAAACAGCAATCAAATCCCAATTTTTCCACGTGGCCAAAAGAAGTTCAAGATACCATCACAAGTGAAGCAAACATGAATGGTGAAGTCTATTGGTTAGTGATTGGACCAAAAATCATGGAAGCAATGGCAACAATGCCTATCTATGATGCCTCTCATTAATCAGTGTGATAAAGGCGCATTAGCCTAACACAGAAGCGAGGAAACAGTTTCTTCACTTTTCCTCGCTCGTTAATTATTGTTTGTTGACTTTTGTACTTTCCTAAAAGGAGAAATTTATGGAAGAACTATTTGCTGCCTTATTAGAGGTTATTGTTGAAGGTGATCTCATCGCGGAAGCTGCACTTTTTATCTCGGAAGATATTCTATCAGAAGTCGCATTTTCAATGGAAATGCTAGGGGAGGTTTATTCAACAATGGTTGAGTCCTTAAGTGTTTTCAAAGAATGGATGGTTACAACCTTTGAGTTAACAGAAGATGTCGTTAATGCCATGCTAGGACTTCAGATTATGTACAATATGATCTATACCCATTATCAACAAGTTGCCAAAAGTGGCAGATGTATTTCTGTATCGGTAGCTCTCGAAGATATAGAAGCAACGTTGAAAAAAAATTTCATACAGATGATTGAACTTGCCCGTAAACAGATAGCCCAACCAAATTTTAGCAAGTTACCAGCAGATATTCAGAAGCGTATTCGTGATATTGAGCATCAGGCACCCATGCAATACTGGTTATCCGTAAAAATTGATATCATGCACTCTCTTATGAAGTTACCAATATACAGTCATAGCTAAACACTTCCATATATTTCTGTGACATGAAATCTCAATTGACATCTCTAGAAAATACTCTAAGACTATTATTATGGATGTCTAATTAGATAAATATTTCACGATTTTCAGGATTTATAGTCATTTCAGATAAGTCTGATACACTCTAGACCAGTTAAACCCTTATGAACTCTGGCATTGATATTCTTAATCTTAATTGAAATGACTATAAAAGATGAAAGAATCTAACAATTTGTATTCAATGGATAGAAATATTATAGGAAGTAGAGTTATTCTTGTTCGTCCTCATTTAGATTTTATAGATGAGTTTCTTGCTGCTGTTGAGTCTAGTAAATCGCTACACACTCCATGGGTGAAACCTCCTTCTACTAAAAACGAATTTATCGCTTATTTACAAAATACGGTTCGGCCATCTAGGGAATCTTTTTGGGTACGATCTACATTAGATTCAAGCCTCGTTGGTGTCATTGAAGTCCGAAGCATCTTACCTTCAGTTGATGACTCTGGAACTATTAGCTACTTTGCTTTTAATCCATGGTCGGGTTGCGGACTTATGCGAGAAGCTCTAACACATTTTATCACTTTTATTTTTAAAAGTCGGAAGCTGAGACGATTAATAGCTGATATCGAAGCTGAAAATACAAATTCGCTAGGTCTTGTTTTTAGACTTGGCTTTCAGCAAGACGGAGATGTAACTAAATTACTTACAGATGGCTCATTTCGCAACTATCAAAAATGGGTACTATACAGCGATGATTGGCTCAAAAGCATTGTAATCTAAGGAGGCGCATAATTGCTGATTTTCTGACAAACATTAGTGCAATCACCTGATCTTGTAGGTTGGGTTGAGGCAAATACCTACACCGCACCAACGTCCAAGACCCAGACCCTGTAAAGGAATGATTACTATTGTAGCTGATGACGAAGAACACTTGCAAGACTTTGCGGAGTATTTGCCTTGAAATACTTACTTGATACTCATACTTTGCTTTGGTACACCCTTAAGAAGCTGATCTTGTAAATTGGGTTATCTTTAATTAAGTTTCTCCCTTACTTAAATTATGACAAAACAATTGAATGTCATTGATTATGGTTTGATAAGAATTAACAATTTGATGGGCGATGATTAAAACCTTTTCCTCATCTAATTGGCAAGAATAAGCACTTCTCACCAGATGACGAAACCGCCGTAACTCATCCAAAATGAGCCTTGTTTCTTCTGTAATAACTGCTTTTCTCACCCTAGGTATATCAACAGACATTTGCTCTAATAAATCTCGATGCCATTTATCCCCCGTTGGGAATCTTTGATCAATTTTTTTAGCAA
>NZ_JADBUZ010000075.1:0-14956 GCF_020245305.1 Microcystis sp. M20BS1
CGGATGATACCGTGGACTTCATAGCCTTTTTCTAATAATAATTCGCTTAGATAGGAACCATCTTGACCGGTGATGCCGGTAATTAGGGCGCGTTTAGCTTCAGTCATCAGTAATTTACCTAATCGGAAAGAATAAAGACCATATAAAGAGTCTGACTGCTTATAGCACACTTTAGTCACTGGGGACAAGTTTGGCTAGGTTGACAGGGGACAAAAAGATGAATTTATTTTTTATCCAGGCTGCATAGATTCTAAATGGTTCTGACAATTTTCTCGAAATTTTCTGACTTGAAATTCCTTGACTTTGGTTAATTGATAATTATCCTTTCCCATGGCTAGGGAAAATTTTGCTTCGGTGTCATCAAGTAAATTTTGGGGTACAGCTTTCCACTGTTCTTTCGTTTGCCAATGGACAACGATAATTAATTGTTCCTCAATGGCGGGATTAATCCAAATTTCCTTACCTAAAAAACCAGGTTGTTTTGCTAAAAACTTTGTCCAAATTTCTTGATCTTTTTGGATAAATTTTTCTCGTGCTTCGGGTTTAACTTGAAATTCTAACCACTCAATGACCATAGTAATTATCTCCTATTTTTTGGTTTTGATCAAGAATTCTTCTGTGAGTTTCATAAAAGCTTTAGAACCACTAGAAGAGGGCATGGCTGCCACCGCAGGCACGAACATATCCACAGCTTTAGCTACATTAACATCCATAGGAATCGCATTAGCAAAAATTTGATGGGCTTGAAAATCCTGTTGTACCCGGCGCATGACTTGATTATAGTAGCGACTGAGTAAACCACCACCGGAAAGAATAAAAACTATACCGAGTAAACCGGGGTTAATCGGTTCGGTTTCTTGATGACTAGCTTTCAGTTTAACTATTCTTCTTTCTAATAGCTGAATGCCGACAATTGATAAAGGTTCGGGACGGGCGGGTAGTAAATAAAAATGACTGCTACATAGACCACTACGAGTTAAAAGATTATAGCCCGGAGCGCAGTCCATGATAATATAATCGTAACGGTCTTGAATAGGGTCAATGATTTTTTGAATTAAGACTCTTTCTAGGTTATTCCAAGCATGATCAAAGCCTAAATCTTCCTGTAAAATTGCTTGATGGTGCAGGGTTTCTGAAACGACATATTCATCATAAAGCTCGATGTCTCCTGGCAGTAGATCTAAGCCTTGAATTTCACAGACTGAAGGGACGATAATATCATCAATAGTTAATTTATTGTAGGGATTGGGTTTGATAATTGCTTCTAATAAATAGCTTAAAGTGCGTTTTTTGCGACGCAGTTGAGCAAATTCATGGGGGGACATTAAGCTAAGAGTCGCACTGATTTGAGCATCTAAATCGAGGACAAGGACTCGTTTTTGCTGAAATTTAGCTAAACAGGTGGCAAGATTGACGGTAAGGGTAGTTTTTCCTACTCCTCCTTTCATATTAACGGTGCTGATGACAGTGGCCATTATGGGAATTCCTTTCTAGTTAACCGATGGAATATCTCGACGTAAAACTTGCCCATTGGGAGCCATAATCAGAGGAGGTAAACTGGTAATATCGATCGCTTCTTGGGTTTTCATGTCGTAGGTAGTGTAAACTGTCTCCTGTTGATGGGGATTAATATCGACAATTGTTAGGGTTTTTCTGGGTGCTTGTTCACTCTTCAATAACCGTCGCGGTCCACTGCCTAAAGCTCCTGCATGTAATAATTGTAACTGCCCCCGTTTACCCGGATAGTAAGCGTGAGCATGGCCACTAATATAAGTATGCACCTGATGAGCCTCTAAAAACGCTCTTAATTGCTCGGCATCGGCTAAATAATCCCCCGGTCGATTTCTGCCCACGGCAACACCGTAGAGGGGTAAATGACCGATTACTAGCCGCATTCTAGCATTTTTAGCGTCGCTACTACTCAAGTTTTTTGCCGCCCAATTTAGTTGTTTCCGAGAGATTAAATGAGTGGAGGCATCCCAAACTAGATAGAATATACCATTTTGAGTGAAAGTATAATAAAAAGGAAAGCCAGTTTTATCGATAAAATTTAAACTTGTATTATGTTGGGGGTTTTGCCAATAATCTTGGGCTAGTTTTCTCTCCTTAGCATAGATAAATTTTCCTGCGGATAAAGCTCCAGAAGCGTCATGATTACCGATGGTAAAACCAAAGGGTATTTTAGCAGCTCGCAGGGGCGCGGCGATATGGTGATCAAAGGCCGACCACATAGCGTTAATTGCTGCCTCTGTCAAGCTGCTTTTTTGTCCTGCCACCATGTCGCCACCACAGAGAACCAGATCGGGTTTATGATTGATAATTAAAGGGATAGCTCGATCGATTTCGGGATCGTAAGTAGTGGAACCGTATTGACTATTAAGGTCACTAATCACGATTATCTTGACTTTTTTCGCCTTTTGTGCTTGTTTAACAGCCGACTCAGGGGGATTTTTGGAAGTAACAGGCTGTAAAATCTGATGAGCGCAAGCTGCCAAGCTAAAACCGCCTAAACTGCCACTAATAAGCAAAAATTTACGGCGTTGCATAGAATATCAATCTCGTCTTTAATTGAGGTCATGTCAGTTAGTGTAGCAATTTTTGTCCCTTCGATCGCTTTTTTGTTGATTATCCCAATTAACTATCAGGAGATAACTTGACAATTCTCTTAACTTCTTTTGCGCCTTGGTTATGCCATCATCGGAGTAATTCCTCCGATGATTTGTTAGTATCTATTCAAGATAATTGTCCAAAAAATCTTTTATTTTTGCGTCAACTTCCCGTTAATACTCATCGAGCCAGTGAACGAGTTATCAAAGCTATTCAAGACAAAAAAAACGATTTAGTTATTTGTTGTGGCATGGCGGAAAGTCGTTATCGTTTAAGTTTAGAATCTCAGGCTAAGAGTAGTACAAAAAAGTTATTGACACCAATTCCCTTGCCAGATTTAATTAAAAACCTTAACTATAGTTATATCAGCGATAATGCCGGTCAGTTTGTCTGCGAAGAATTATATTTTCAAGTCTTAAAATATCATCCAAGGGCTTTATTCGTTCATGTCCCGCTTTTAACTGATAAAAATTTTGCTATTATTCAAAGGGATTTTCAGAAAATTATCACCCTTAGTCGTTAGCTCATATAATTCGAGAGTAAGTTTCAAGGGAAAAAGGAAAAAGGATATACTGGTATTTTGCCATAATTGCCCTCCTCGACTTGAGAGCGCACCTGAGTCTAATAAATCTCATTGCCACGTCGAGCAAATTCTTCTTTGCTGTACTGGGGTGATCCCACTATCATTGGCTTGACCTAGTTGCAACTTTTGCCCCTATATTTTAAACTAAACATTGGGAATCTTCACTAACATTCCTCAACGACGCGATTAGTTAATTGTCGATTGGCTAAAGCTCGATCGCCTAGGTAGGGTAGGGGACTAGAAACATTGAGAAAGCTAGTTTTAATAATCGGTTCTAAAGTGATATTTTTCTGACGGGTTAATTCCTGTAATAAATCATGATATTCTTGATAAATATGAGCAATTTCTTGCCAAACTACCCAGCGCAAAAGTATTAACAAAATCAGATAATTACTGTATAACTTTAGGGTTGGAGTTAGACAAATTTCTCGGAATTGATAGGCAGTTATCAAAGAATTATCAAAGTCTTCTGCTAAAATATAGAGGTTAACCAATTGTTCCAAAAGACTCAGATCATTTGGTCTTAATTGCAGACAAAGTTTAATAATTTCCACTCCAAAAGTGGGACTTTGTTGCTCGTTGGTGACTCGTGCTGCTATCTGAAAAGCTTGCGGGATAAAACTATCGGCTAATTCCTCCAGGTAGGGTAAACTTGCTTGAGCTAAATCTAAAGTTAATTCATGGGGATATAAAAGACTTTTGAGAACTACATTTAAAAGCAATTCTCGATCGGGATTAGATCTGAGATTGTCTTGAATAGGATAATTAAGTAGTTCTTCTGGATCGAATATTTCTAAATCTAAAGCTAAGTCGAATAAAGCTAATAAATTATTAATTGACTTGGGAACAATTTCCTGTAGATGATAGCGAAAATATTCTACAGCTGCCAGATCACCTTTTCTTTGTTGTCGTCGCGCTTCTGTATCTAAAACTGCTTCTAATTCTGCTTGCTATTGCTTGACTTTTTCTGGATTACCTCCTCTTAAAACATTTTGCCACATTACCTGCGCTTCTGCTTCTAAATTTTGCAAAAGATAGGCAACTCTCAAGTACCAATAGTCAGAAATATTTTCGGGATTGTTATCGATTAGTTCCTCGTAGATTGCCGCAATTTGAGGATAATCTTCGGCAATTAAAGCTTGATAAGCGTCAGGATGCCACATAAATCAGTTATCAGTTTTTTGAGATAATATTTTCAGAAAATCTTGATGTTCTTGACTGGCTAAACCTTGCTGTAAAACAGTCAAAACCTGTCCCAAGTTACCCGCTAATAAAGCATTAACATCTAACCAAAGACCGGGGAAAACCTGCGAGGAAATTATCCCTCGACTATCGGGTTCAAGTTTAATATATTCTCCAGCATTTAATCGGAACCAATCTAATTGACGTTCATAAACTCGCCAAACAAGATATTCTTGCACTTGATTACGACGATAAACTCGCCATTTATTGTGGAGATCATAGGAAGCAGTAGAAGCGGCGATTTCTACGATTAATTCCGGCGCACCTTCGATATAATCATCGTCACTAATAGTTGATTGTCCAGCAATTTTAATTCTTAGTAAAGCATCTGGTTGTACCTCATTATCTGCGTCCAGACGCACTGTAGTATTATCCGCAGACATTACCCCAATTGTGGCAGCTTTATAGACCCCTAACCAAGTTAAAATATCAGAATGAGGTTCTCCATGACTCTGCACTCGTACAGGAGAGGACATATAAACTATCCCTTCAATTAATTCGGCTTTTTTTACTTCAGAAAGGTTCTGATAACGACGCTCAAATTCCTGGCGACTTAGTTGATCACCATTTTCTAAAGGAGGGGTTTTAGGGAGAGAATAAATAGGTTCAGAAGTGATCATTTTATTTGCCCCGAACAACAGTAGATTTATCCTCCCCTAGTCCAGTGAAAAGGTGACAGTTAGGGGGGATAAAGCTCAAAAAGAATTGACTGATAAGTAGGGAGGCACAATTATTTGTAGGATGGGTTAGCGGTAGCGTAAACTATGCAGGCGTTGGGTTTCATGCTTCAACCTAACCTACGTTCTGGAAACTGTCAACTTAAAACTTACATCTGATAACTGATAACTGATAACTGATAACTGAAATTAAACCACTTTAGCGATGGCTGCTTCTAGCTTATCCATCGCCTCATCTACTTCTGTTTCCGAGACAATTAAAGGCGGTACAAAACGGAGGACTTTCGGACCTGCGGGAGCAATTAATAAACCCTCGGGCAAGGCTGCATTAACAATAGTAGATGAAACCAACTCACTTTCTGAATTAATTTCCAGACCATTAATTAAACCCCAACCGCGCACATCGACAAATAGATGGGGATATTGAGAAGCAATCACGCGTAAACGGCTGCGTAATTGTTCCCCTCGCTGCTGGACATTTTCGAGAAGATGATCCCGTTCAATGGTTTGTAATACTGTTAAAGCTGAGGCACAAGCGAAAGGATTACCTCCAAAGGTACTCGCATGACTACCCGGTTCAAACACATCACAGAATTTTCTGCACATCATCGCACCGATGGGAATACCACCCGCTAAACCCTTAGCAGAAGTGAAAATATCCGGTTCCACTCCTAAATTCTCATAACCCCAGAGTTTACCGGTTCTTCCGACTCCCACCTGTACTTCATCAAAGACAAGCAAAATGTTATTTTCGTCGCAAATTTGCCGTAAACGTTGGAAATATTCGATATCCCCCGGACGAACTCCCCCTTCACCCTGCAGCGGTTCCAACATAATCGCAGCCACCCGACGATTACCCTCATCGAGATCAGCGATCGCATTTTCCACCGCTTCGATATCATTATAGGGAATATAGGCAAACCCCGGCATCAGGGGTTCAAAGTCTTTTTGGTACTTCGGTTGACCGGTTGCGGTGATGGTAGCTAAAGTGCGGCCGTGAAAACTAGCGTGAGCGGTTAGAATAACCGGCTGTTCGAGGAAATCTAGCACCGTATGGGCATATTTTCGTACTAATTTAATCGCCGCTTCGTTTGCTTCCGCACCAGAATTACAGAAAAAGACTTTATCAGCGCAGGAATGATCGACAATCCATTTAGCTAGTTCTCCTTGTTCGGGAATATAGTATAAATTCGAGACATGATGGAGTTTTTGGATTTGCTGGCTAACCACTTCAATTAAAGCAGGGTGCGCGTGACCGAGGGTACAGGTGGCAATTCCCGCGACAAAATCAAGGTATTGTTTCCCGGAAGTATCCCAGAGGAGACAGCCTAACCCTTTGGCGATCGCAATGGGAAAACGACCATAAGTATTCATCACATAGCTGTTAAAACTATCTGGATCGAAGGGTTGATTCGGGTTTAAATTGGGAGTGGGATCAGCTAGGGTTGGTTCTAAAAGGGTTTCTGGACTCACTGGGGAACTCCTGCGCGATTAGACATAGGGGAAATTATAATCAAATCCGTCTGAGAAGGACGGGTTATTTAGATTAAAAACTGATTTCATTGTAAGTTACTAGACAGTGTTAGGGGTGAATTTTGCTTGTCTATCAGTGAAGATAAATATCGTCGTCTGCGTCAGGAATTAATCGGGGGAATTTTTGCCCTGGTCGTGGTGTTTTTGCTGGGTACGTTTTGGTATCATCTGATCGAGGGTTGGAGTTTGCTAGATTCGGCCTATATGACGATTAGTACCCTCGCTACCGTCGGTTTTGGCGAAATTAATCCCCTAGGTGAACGGGGACGACTATTCACGATGGTTTTGATTATCATGGGAGTAGTCAGCATCGGTTATATTGTTAATCGCTTGACCGAAGCTTTAATTCAAGGCTATTTTCAAGAGGGACTCAAACAGAGACAGGAGAAACGCTTGATTGATCGACTATCGGAACATTATATCATCTGTGGTTTGGGTCGCACAGGCAGACAGGTAGCGATCGAATTTTACGCAGAAAATATTCCTTTTGTAGTTATTGATACAGACCCCCTACAGGTAAATCGGGCCAAAGAATTAAATTATATTGTTGTTCAAGGAGATGCCACCTTAGATAAATCTTTACAAATGGCAGGAATTGAACGCGCTATTTGTATTGTGGCCGCTTTAACTTCCGATGCGGAGAATTTATATACAGTTTTGTCTGCTAAAACTCTTAATCCGAAAATTCGTGCTATTGCTAGGGCCAGTACCGAGGAAGCAGTACAAAAATTACAACGGGCCGGGGCCGATGCGGTAGTATCTCCCTATATTACCGGCGGCAGAAGATTAGCAGCCGCAGCCCTACGACCGCAGGTGATGGATTTTGTCGATGGTATTTTAACTGGAACCGATCGATCGTTTTATATGGAGGAATTTTTAATCGATCCGAGGACTTGTCCCTGTGTGGGTTTAAGTCTTAGTCAAGCACATTTAAGATCTCGATCGGGGGCCTTAGTTTTGGCTATACGTCGCGCTGATGGTACGCTAATCGGGGGACCCACTGGTGATACGGAATTAATGGCCGGGGATTTATTAATTTGTATGGGAACGGCCGAACAATTACGCAGTTTAACTCAGATTTTAATCCCCATGCGATCGGATGGTTTACGTTTACCGAAGCATTAGTTAAAGAATCGATAAAAAATCGGCTGGTACCATTGCGGGAACAGGGGAAGCGGCAAAATCTCTTAGGTTTCGCGTTATGATTATTTCTAGCTTTTCTGATTCAGCAACGGCACTGGTAACGGCATCTTCAAAATCTTTCATAGGACTTGTCAATGCTTGCCTAATTATTGCATCTGTCACCCTAGCAACTTGCAAATTCTCTAGAAGACTTATCACCAATTTTCTTGAGCTTTCCCTTCCGTTTTGTTTAGACAAAATATAATAAATATTAGTGACGGCATGACCAGAAATATATCCTTGAGTTTTACCTGTCTTAACTGTATTGAATGCTTGTACAGATGCTGGAAAATGTGGTTCACGCTTACCCAAAACATCTAGCAATACATCACTGTC
This sequence comes from Microcystis sp. M20BS1, assembly GCF_020245305.1. NCBI lineage: Bacteria > Bacillati > Cyanobacteriota > Cyanophyceae > Chroococcales > Microcystaceae > Microcystis > Microcystis sp. M20BS1. The sequence goes on from NZ_JADBUZ010000075.1 coordinate 8,161, forward strand.
GAATAAGACTCGTTTCACCGATACTTCTCCACTAAATAATCAATATACGATTCTTTTGGGTCTTCTGGTCCTAAATCGACAACACCCACTAAGTTTCTTGTCCAAGGATCAAGATCGCTTAAGTCATCTGTTAGGGAATGAGAAGTAGTTTCTGAGGATACATTACTAGGATTAAATCGCTCTTGAATTCTGAAAATTATTAAACTGTAATAGGCTCTCAGTTGGGTGACTAAAGATTTGTCAGTATCTTGGAAATATTCGGTTATAGTACGATTAGAAACCGATAGAGCATTTTTAGCTCCCTGGTAAATTTGCTCTAATTCTGAATCGGCAAACATATCAATAAACACATCTATCGTTTCCGAGAGAAGGAGTGAACCTTCCACCACTCTGATTAAATCGGCTTTTTCCTCACCAGTCTTTCCCTCATTGATCTGAGCAAGGCTGATAAATAATTGATTATAGGCAGTAATTTGATTAGTAAATTGGTCTATATATTGGATTAACTCCAGTGCTGAATCCTCATCTCTATACTGTTTCCATACCTGAAACCATAATTCATCAATTTGACAAAATATATCGGCTCTTGCTTGATAAGTTTTAGAGTTATCCTTAACTTGCTCAACTAAAATCTTAGTTTCTTGTAGTAAATTATCCAGTATTATCCGATCAGAATCGGTGACAATTTGATCGAGTTTATCTGTAATATTTTGCAGGTTTTCTAACAAAAATTGTCCTAAATTTTCCCGTTCGACTGAAGTTTGCAGACTATTCATCATATTTACCTCCCCTAAGACTGATGATCAAACAGAAATGAGTAGTCAAAATTATCAGCCCTAAACCTCCATTGTAACAATTTTGGGGTCTGAAAGGGTGATTATAGTTACTATAGCCTCTGAGGGAGATAGATTAATTACCGTTCACTCTTAATTCCCCTGACTCGGAGACTGCTGACTCCCGACTCCTCAATCTAACATCTGTGGGGAATTGAGAAATTGAGGATGAGATGTTAGTACAATCGGGGAATAGTAAAGGAAAAACCCCTATTTACCATGAGTCAAAATCCCAATTCTTCCTCGCGATCACTGCAGCCGCTGCCGGTTCCCTCCATCCCGATACCTCCCTCGGAGTTAATCAAGGGAACCAAACCAGAGATAAATCAAGAAATGAGCCAAAAGGTGGCGATGCAGTCCAAAAAAGTGCCTAATATGCCACAAAATGGTCAAATATTGCCACCACGTTCTCCCCAAAGTCGCGCTTCCAATCAACCCACCTTAGAGTATTTGGTTCGGATTGCCTTTGAGCGGGGTTATTCGGACGTTCACCTCGGGGTTGGAGAACAACCCCGGATGCGGGATCGTGGCGAAATGATTATTCTCGACTATCCTGAAATTGACATCAACACTTTTTATAGTTGGTTACGCGAAATCCTCGGTGAAGAAGAAATCCTTCGCTTTAAAAAAGACCTAGAATTTGACGGTGCGACTCAGTACCAATTCGCTAGAGCGCGGATTAATATCTTTGAAAGTCTGCGCGGTCCGGGGATGGTTTTGCGTCTGATTCCCATGAAAATCCCCACGATGGAACAATTGGGCCTACCGATAGTGTTTCGGGATGTGTGCGATGTGCAGAAGGGATTGATTTTAATCACCGGTCCGACGGGTTCAGGGAAATCCACCACCCTAGCAGCCATGATCGATTACATCAATAAAGAACACGCCAAACATATTATCACCATCGAAGACCCGCTCGAATTTGTCCATAAAAGTCGTCGCAGTTTGATCAAACAACGGGAAGTGGGAATACACACCCATGAGTTCGATAATGCCCTAAAAGCCTGTTTGCGGGAAGACCCAGATATTATTCTGGTGGGGGAGATGCGGGACAAAGCCACCGTTAATACTGCCCTGAAAGCTGCCCAAACCGGTCACTTAGTCCTGGGAACCCTGCACACCAACAGCGCTGTAAAAACCCTTGACCGGATTTTAACTCTTTATAGCGCCGAGGAACGGGAATCGACGCGGGTGGCGATCGCAGAATCCCTAGTTTGTATTATTTCCCAGGGTTTATGTCGCACCACCGACAGTAAACGGACGGCTTTTCACGATATTCTCGTCAACACAGAAACCGTCAAAGATTACATTTGCAGCGGCAAAAATGACGAAATTATCGAATTAATGAGAGACGGCGAATACCACGGCATGATTACCACTAATCAATCTCTGTTTAACCTCTATCAAGAGGGACGGATTAGCGATGAGGTCGCCCTGGAAATGTCCCCGGTTCCCAATGAAATGGCCATGATGCTGCGGGGTAGAATCTAGAAAAACCCTGAAGGAAATCCTTGAGGGATCAAGAGTTTAGTAGGCTAGAAAAATAGAAGCTCCTACTTATTCTCTAGGGGAACCCCTCAAGTGATCACTTCCACGATTGTGTTGCCCGATATTTTTAAAGGCATCGCCCTGTTTACCCCCGGGGGCGATCTAATTTACTGTATCGATCCTGATAAACAAACTCATTGGCATCTGAATCTCTGCGCTGCTCTCCAGTCCGCTTTAGGGTTGCCAGAACCCCCCCATTTTTTAGTTCCTAGTTTTACTGCTACCATCGATCGCTGGCGAGATCCCTACAGTCACCGTATTCATACTAGAGCCGAAGTCTATCCCCTTGTCCGTCGCTATCAGCCTTTATTAAATGCTATTTTCGCCACGGACGATCGAGCTTGGTTTACTGTACCCTGGCAGGAACAATCCTCTAATCCCACTATCTTAGAAACCTATCGTCAGCAGTTTCCCCAACTTTGGCAATCCCACGATCTGATTCTCCGTTATCAGGAGCGCCACCCAACGACTTCGGGGATTAATGCTGACTCTGACTATAGTAATCCTAGTCCCAAGGGTTATGTTTTGCGGTTATTTGTCTCCGGTAATAATGCCAATACTAAACACACCCTAGAATCGATCCATCAGCTTCTAGAACGAGAATTACACCATCCCTATACCCTGAAAGTGATCGATATCTCTAAGCATCCAGAACAAGCGGAATCTAATCATGTCTCTGCTATTCCCACTTTAGTCCGGGTTTGGCCGCAACCGGTGAAACGCATCATCGGCGAATTTGAGGATTTACCGCGAGTATTACAGATTATCGCCACCGCTTAGGGTTTAAAGACTTCTGACTCAATCCCCCGCCACCATTCACCCAATTTCATTAAGTCTTGCTGAATATCACCCAATTCTTGGATATATTCCTGTTGGGAAAGACTAGCGCGACGTTCTTGCAGTTTTTTGAGACGTAATTGCACCAACAGCCAAGGCTTAGAAATACCGTTAGTTTCTTCAATATAGCGAGCAATATCCTGACTATCCATAGTTTTTACTGTTATTATCCTATATTTTGTCAAATTAACCCAAGACTCCTTTTTTTAGTTGCAGAAGATTATGTTTGATTTTAGCCACTATTACCCCTACACCGAATTAGTTTCTTTCCTGAAAAACCTAGCTTCATCCTATCCTAATTTAATTAGCCTCACCTCGATCGGTAAAAGCTACGAAAATCGAGATATCTGGTTAACTACCCTAACAAATCAAGCCACAGGCCATTATTTAGAAAAACCTGCCTATTGGATCGATGCTAACACCCATGCGGGGGAAGTAACAGGCTCTGCCGTCGCTCTCTACACTATCGCTCATCTTTTGCGCCAATACGGTCATAATTCCCAAATTACCAGACTTCTTGACCATTACACTGTCTATATTTTGCCGCGATTAGCCGTGGATGGAGCGGAAAAATATCTCACCACTCCCTATATGTTACGATCGAGTATTCGCCCCTATCCCCACACGGATGAGAAACCGGGGCTATATCCTGAAGATATTAACGGCGATGGTTTAATCTTACAAATGCGCCAAAAAGACACCTGTGGCGCTTGGAAAATTTCCGAACAAGATCCTCGCATTATGGTGCGTCGCGAACCGGAGGAATTTGAGGGAACTTTTTACACTTTGCTCACCGAAGGTTTAATCCGCGATTACGATGGCTATAATTTTACCACTGCCCCCACCCTAGAGGGCCTGGATTTTAACCGCAATTATCCCGTTTATTGGGTTCCTGAAGGGGAACAACAAGGGGCCGGAGACTTTCCTTTTTCGGAGCCAGAAACCCGTGCAGAAGCCGAATTTTGGGCAAATAACACTAATATTAATGGCTTCGTTACCTATCATACCTATTCAGCAGTCATGTTGCGTCCCTATAGCACCCATCCCGATGAATATTTCCCCGTGGAAGACTTAGAAATGTATAAATATATTGCTGATAAGGGAAAAGCAATGACTGGTTATGAATGCGTTTCTGTCTATCACGATTTTCGTTATCATCCCAAAGAAGTGACTAACGGTGCCATGGATGATTACGGCTACGATCATTTTGGTTGGTATGGTTTTACGGTGGAGTTATGGGATGCACCCACCCAAGCAGGGGTGAAAAAAGATGATTATATTCAATGGTTTCACTGGCATCCTTTGGAAGATGAATTGAAATTACAGCATTGGAATGATGAGAATTTAGCGGGAAAGGGCTTTATTAATTGGCAAAGTTTTGATCATCCCCAATTGGGAGAGGTGGAAATTGGCGGTTGGGACTTTAAAAATGTCTGGCAAAATGCCCCAGAAAAGTATTTACCGGATTTATGTGAGAAACAATGTCAGTTTACTATTGCCCATGCTTTAATGTCACCTCTTTTAGCTATCTCTCGTCTTGATCTGAAGTCGGAGGGCAATGGTATTTATCATCTGGTTTTACAGTTAGAAAATCAGGGATTTTTACCCACTTATACCAGTAAAAAAGCACTGGAAAGAAAGATCGTTCGTCCCATTCAAGTCAAGTTAAATTTGGCCGATGAGGTGAGTTTAATAGTGGGAAAATTAGAGCAGGAAATCGGTCACTTAGAAGGGCGATCAAATAAAGTATATAGTAGCCTCGCTCACGGTTTAGATTATCGCTGTACGGTGGAATGGGTGATTAAGGGAGTTTCTGGTCAAGAAATCGAGATTATCGCTATAGCTGAAAGAGCCGGGACAGTCAGACAAAAAGTGATTTTATAGAGCTATTTGGTTCGATAAAATTGTTAAATAAGTCTCGTGGGATTCCGTGGGTAAAACTCGCAATTTTTGGCTAAGAAGATCTGGTTCTAATCCCAAAGCTTCTAAGGGAATTACTCCTAATAAATTGTTTTGACCTCCGGGTAATTCCAAACATTCAAAAGTCCCTTCCCGTCCCGCGATAATCAAGGTGGCATCGCGAAAAATTCTCGCTTTTCCTATGCCTTTAGCCGTAGCCACATCTACTTCTTTTAAAAGCTGTAAACCCAAGCGGGAGATTACTTCTGGCACCAGACAAAGAGTGGTTGCTCCCGTATCCACCAAGACATTTTCTAGGGTAAGAGAGCGAATTTGATCGGGAGAGATTACAGCCGCTGCTGCTAAAATTTGATCGGCGCGATTGATAACTGTAATGCTGGTGTAGATTTTGCCCATATCTTCTGTAATAATTGCTGGATCAACCATAATACTACCCTCAATTCTACCCCTAAATTATACCAGAATAACTGCCAAAAAAACTGTCTAGTAATTTTAATTATTAATCCAGCCATCCGGCACAATTGCACCGCAGAAGTTAACTCCCATCAGATTAGCACTCATTAACTCGGCACCAGTTAGATTGGCATTACTTAAATCAGCACTGGTGAGATTTGCTCTAGCAAAGAAAACATCGATTAAATCCGCTTCCCTAAGATTAACTCCTGAAAGATTAGCCTTTCTTAAGTCAGCATGATTCATTCTTGCCGCTTGAAAATTAGCTTGACTAAGATTAGCTCGATACGATCATTTTCTCAACATTTTTTATAGGCGGCAAACATTAATTTTTGCATTCTCTCCGCCTCTAGATGATTTTCTAGGCTATTAACCACCCGTCTTAAGGAATTATCTTCCTCGTTGTTGACAGCATTATTAACGGCGGTAAACCTAGGATTAACTGCTGGTTCTAATGATGATAATTGGGTGTCATAGGCGGCAGCAATATCACTATATAATTTACTGATTTGCTCAATAATAACCGTGGCTACTCCCGCATAAACTTCAGGACGATTTAGGGTTTTAACTAATTTATAAACAGAAAAAGTTAATTGTTCCTTACTGGTTTTAATTTGCAGCAACTCCTCCAACAAGTCGGCTCTCCTAGGTTTGGTGGGTAAAATGTATTCTAAGATACATTTCTCAAGAGCGAGGGGGTGGAACGAACCACAAAGACACAAAGGACACAAAGATCGATCGATCATATTGTAAGTTAAACTGATCACACAGAACCTAGAAGAGCCACAAGTCTTCCATCGCCACACCGTCTAATACTAAATCCGTTGAGTATAGGTAACCTATCAGGATAGGCAATAGGCAAAGGGCAAAAGGCAAAAGTGGGGATAGATAATCAGTTTTTAATAACTGGATTTAGTCTAAAATATTAGGGTAATGATTCGGTAGTAGTGGCGTAGCTCTCTTGCTTACCTGGTATGAATTGTGTAAAATATTTATGAATAAAAATAATTGGAACCCGATCAGTCTTTAAACCTCTAGCTTGATCATGACTTTTCTGATAAATATCTTTTTCTGGCTTCTGTCTGGCTTACTGAAATATCAGTCTAGCACCGAACAAAATCCCCCCTTCACCTCTATTCCCTTGTCCTAATTGTGGTTCTCATTATATGATTAAGAATGGTTCTATTCATAATGGAAAACCCAAA